>DASXYJ010000289.1:0-20979 GCA_036502565.1 Gammaproteobacteria bacterium | reverse complement strand
ACGCGGGGGCGTTCCCGAAGATCATCGTCGAAGACTGACTCATCTATATAGAGAGCCCGAGCATGAGCATCAAAGCGGACAAGTGGATACGGCGCATGGCGGAGAAGGGCATGATCGAGCCCTTCGAGCCCGGCCAGGTGCGCGAGGCCAAGGGCGCCAAGATCGTCTCCTACGGCACCTCCAGCTACGGCTACGACGTGCGCTGCGCCGACGAGTTCAAGATCTTCACCAACATCAACAGCAGCGTGGTCGATCCCAAGGCCTTCGATGCCAAGAGCTTCGTGGACTTCAAGGGCGACTGCTGCGTGATACCGCCCAACTCCTTCGCCCTGGCCCGCACCGTGGAGTTCTTCCGCATCCCGCGCAGCGTGCTCACGGTGTGCCTGGGCAAGTCCACCTATGCGCGTTGCGGCATTATCGTCAACGTCACGCCGCTGGAGCCCGAGTGGGAAGGCCACGTGACCCTGGAGTTCTCCAACACCACCACGCTGCCCGCCAAGATCTACGCCAACGAGGGCGTGGCGCAGATGCTGTTCTTCGAGTCCGACGAGATCTGCGAGACGTCTTATAAGGACAGGGGCGGCAAGTATCAGGGCCAGAAGGGCGTCACCCTCCCCAAGACCTGACCGAAGCGCGTCAGCTGCTTTCGTCCGTCTCTCCACGAAGAAAAAGCCCCCGGTTCACACCGGGGGCTTTTTTTGTCTTCGGCTTCCCGAGTCTTACTGGGCGCCGGCGGCCGGTGCCGCCTGATCCTTGTACGCCACGTGCAGCAGGGTCAGGGTGATGGTGTTCTTGTCCACCTGCTGGATCTGCACGGGGAGGTAGTGCAGGCTCGGCGCCATCCAGGCGGTGATGGTGCGCTTCTTCTCGGCGTTGGTGAGGGCCACCACCTTGGTCTGGAAGTTGCCCGACTGCAGGCGCAGCTTCGCATCCGGGAGGGCCTTCACGGTGTAGGTAGTGGCCTCGCCGTGGTCCACGATCTGGTAGCTGTCCGGCAGCTTGCCGGCGGCCACGTCGCTGGCGAGCAGCAGCTGCACCAGCTGCACGTCCACTGAGTTGTCCGCCAGGTCGGCCTTGCGGGTCTTGTCGTTCTCCTGGCTGGTGGCCTTCTTCTTCGCCCAATCGAAGTCGATGGTCTCCTGGTCAGGGTGCTTGCTCTTCTCGGTGTAGTCGTACTTCACGGACTGGGGACGGCCGTTCACCAGCTTGAAAGTGCTGGTCTGGGTCACGTCGCCCAGCAGCAGCGAGGCGATGCCGGTGGGGTGCAGCACGGACTGGTACACCAGGCTGCCGTCGGCGCCCTTGTCCAGGGTGAAGGTCGCCTTGGCGGAGCCGATGCCCTTGCGCTCCATGTCGTAGTTCGCGGTGTAGGGGGAGAACTGCGCGGCATCCGCCATCGCAGCGGCGCTCACCAGCAGGCCCGCGGTCAGCAGCGCCATCTCAAGCATCTTCTTGTTCATGTGCGTTCCTCAGCCTTTCCAGTTGATGATTTTGGGTGTCTCGAGGGGGGCGCCGTCCAGGACCGCCCGCCCTCCCTGTGATCCGAGGCGTCCGGCCGCGAACCAGCCTATGACCTCGGGGTATATAACGTGCTCGACCCCCTGTACGCGTACACGCAGGGCGGCTTCATCGTCGCCCGGGAGCACCGGCACCACGGCCTGGGCGATCACCGCCCCGGCGTCCAGTTCTTGGGTGACGAAGTGTACGCTGCAACCGTGCTGCAGGTCACCGGCCTCCAGGGCCCGGCGGTGGGTATGCAGACCCCGGTATTTGGGCAGCAGGGAGGGGTGGATGTTCAGCAGCCGTCCGGCGAAATGCTGGACGAAACCCGGGCCCAATATGCGCATGAACCCCGCTAAAACCACGAGCCCCGGCCGGTGGGCATCCACTGCCGAGGTGAGGGCGGCGTCATAGGCCGCCAGGTCTGGGTGGTCCTTAGGGGACACGACTTGGGCCGGTACGCCGGCCAGGCGCGCCCGGTCCAGGGCCTGGGCCTCCGGTCGGTCGCTCAGCACCGCGCGCACCTCTACGTTCAGGTCCGGGGCCCGGTCGAGGATCGCCTGGAGGTTGCTGCCGTGGCCCGAGACCAGCACCACCACCGGCAGCGGGGTGGCGGGGGCCATCAGCGGATGACGACGCCGTTCACGCCCTGCGCCACGCGGCCGATGCGCCAGGACTCTTCACCCAGCTCTTTCAGGATGGCGAGGCTGCGGTCCGCGTCGGCGGCGGCCACGCAGGCCACCATGCCGATCCCCATGTTGAAGGTGCGGTACATCTCCGGCAGCGGTACCTGGCCTTCCTGCATCAGCCACTCGAACACCGCCGGGCGCGGCCAGGATGCGCCGTCGATCTCCACGCCCATGCCCTCGGGCAGCACCCGCGGGATGTTCTCGGTGAGCCCGCCGCCGGTGATGTGGGCGAAGGCGTGCACCGGCACCTGTTCCAGGAGCTTCAGCACGGACTTCACGTAGATGCGGGTCGGCTCCATCAGCCGGTCGATGAGCGCGCGCCCGTCCAGGCGCTGCTCGAAGCTCGCGCCGGAGACCGCCATGATCTTACGGATTAGGGAGTAGCCGTTGGAATGGGGACCGGAGGAGGCGATACCGATGAGCACGTCGCCGTCCGCGACTTGCGAGCCGTCGATGATCTTGGCCTTCTCCACCACGCCCACCGAGAAGCCCGCCAGGTCGTAGTCCTCGCCCTGGTACATGCCGGGGAGTTCCGCGGTCTCGCCGCCCACCAGCGCGCAGCCCGCGAGCTCGCAGCCCTTGGCGATGCCGGTGATCACGTCGGTGGCGGTCTCCACGTCCAGCTTGCCGGTGGCGTAGTAGTCGAGGAAGAACAGCGGCTCGGCGCCCACCACCAGCACGTCGTTCACGCACATGCCCACCAGGTCCTGACCAATGCTGCCGTGGCGGCCGCTGTCGATGGCGAGCTTGAGCTTGGTGCCCACGCCGTCGGTGCCCGAGACCAGCACCGGTTGCTTGTACTTGGTAGGCAGTTCCACCAGGGCACCGAAGCCGCCCAGGCCGCCCATCACTTCCGGGCGCAAGGTGCGCTTGGCGGCCGGCTTGATGCGCTCCACGAGCTCGTCGCCCGCGTCGATGTCCACGCCGGCATCACGGTAGGTGAGGGGTTTCTTGGCGGTCATGGGGCGGTTCCCGGTCAGGCTTGGGGCGGCGGTTAGGTCCGCGGCCTACTTAGACGGTATATTCTACACGAGCCCTCATTCCTGCCTGTGCATGCGAGAATAAGCCCGTGAAGACCCCGTTCGCCGCCGTCCTCCTCGCGTCCTCCTGGCTGTGCGCCCCGGCTGCGCACGCGGTGATCGTCACCGGCCTCTACGAGGCCCGCGTGCCGGTGGCGGACCAGTCCACCGCCGAGCGCAACAACTCCCTGCAGCAGGCCTTCGACGTGGTGCTGGTGAAGGTCACCGGCAACCGCGCCGCCGCCGGAGCCCTGGCCGCCGAACTCGGCAATCCCACCCAATACGTCCAGCAGTACCGCTACGAGAAGGCGGCGGTGGACCCGGCCACGCCCAACGCCGTGCCCAGCCTCTTGCTCTGGGCACAGTTCGATCCCGGCGTGGTCAAGCGCGCCCTGCACGGCGTGCACGCGCCGCTGTGGGGTGCCGAGCGTCCCCGCACCGTGGTGTGGCTGGCGCTGCCGGAACGTATCCTCGCCGCCGGCGACAGCTCGCCGCTGATGCAGGCCATGCAGACCGCCGCCGAGCAGCGCGGCATCGTGCTGGTGTTCCCGCAGATGGACTCCACCGACAAGGCCGCGCTCGCCGCGGCGGACCTCGCCGGCTTCAACGACGAGCGCATCCGCGCCGCCTCCGGGCGCTATCACGCCGACGCCATCCTGGCCGGACGCGTCGCCCCTGCAGAAGGCCAGTTCGCCGCGCGCTGGCAATGGCTCTCGCCTGACAAGGTGGAGGACTGGCAATCGCCGGCCGGCGACCAGACCTTGCTCGCCGTGGACGGCGTGCAGGTAGCGGCGGATCGCTTCGCCGCACGCTACGCCGTGTCGCCCGACGCCGCCGACCAGGACGGCATAGCCCTGCAGGTGGACGGCGTCAGCAGCCTCGATGCCTATGCCAGGGTGCTCGCTTACCTGAACTCCCTCACGCCGGTGCGCGCTGTGCACCTGCAGCGCGTGGCCGGTGGCAGCGTGTACTACACCGTGGACATCCACGGCAGCGTGGATAACTTTGAATCGGCACTGGTGTTGGGCGGCTCCCTCACCGCCGCACCCGGCAGCGCGGCCGAAGGCGCGCCTGCCGCCGGTACCGCGCAGGCTCCCGCCGCCATCCCCACGGCGGCGCTGCGTTACAGCTACAACCCCGGATGACCACCCAAGGCCGACTCTGGACCCTGGCCGGCGCCGTCGCACTGGTGCTGCTGCTGTATTCGCTCGGCCCGATCCTCGCGCCCTTCATCATCAGTGCCTTGCTGGCCTGGCTCGGCGACCCCGTGGCGGACAAGCTCGAGGAATGGCGCTTCCCGCGCTCCCTCGCGGTGCTGGTGGTGTTCATCGGCACCTTCCTGGTGCTCGGGCTCCTGTTCCTGCTCATCGCGCCCATGGTGGGCCGTGAGTTCCAGGCGCTCACCGCCCGCGCGCCGCAGTTCCTCGCCTGGTACCAGCACACCGCCACCCCCTGGCTCGCGGCGCACCTGCACGTGGACAAGGAACGCCTCAACATCGACAGCCTGAGCAGCGCCCTCACCGGCAACACCGACAGCGTCGGCCAGTTCGTCAGCGGCACCATCAGCACCGTGTCCCACTCCGGCCGCATGATCTTCGAGGCGCTCATCACCGTGCTGCTGGTGCCGGTGATCACCTTCTACTGGCTGCGGGACTGGGACATCTTCAAGGCCCGCATCGCGAGCCTGCTGCCCCGCGACCATGCCATGGCCGTCGCCAGCGTGGCCCACGACTGCGAGACCGTGCTGGCGGCGTTCTTCCGCGGCCAGTTGCTGGTCATGATCTCCCTCGCCGGCATCTACAGCGTCGGGCTCTCGGTCATCGGCCTGGAAGGCGGCCTCGCCATCGGCGTGGTGGCGGGCCTGCTGAGCTTCGTGCCTTACCTCGGCATCATCATCGGCCTCACCCTGGCCATGGCCTCGGCGGTGCTGCAGGCCGGCGACGGCTGGCTGCCGGTCTATGTCGCCATCGTCTTCGGCATCGGCCAGGGCATGGAGAGCTTCGTGCTCACGCCGCGCCTGGTGGGCGGACGCATCGGCCTGCATCCGGTGCTGGTGATCTTCGCCATCCTGGCGGGTGGCGAGCTGTTCGGCTTCGTGGGCGTGCTGCTGGCATTGCCGGCCGCCGCCGCCGGCACGGTCTTCGCGCGCCACGCCCATGCCCGCTACGTGCAGAGCGATGTCTACCGCGGCGCGGACGCCTCCAGCGCGGACACGGACGGTTCGGGCGACGCATGAGCGGACCGGTGTTGGAGGGGCAGCTGCCGCTGCCCATGCTGGTGGACCCGGGCACGGACTTCGACGGCTTCTTCGTCGGTCCCAACGCCGCCGCCGTGGATGCCTTGCGCAGCTGCGCGCTCGGTTCCAAGACGCCGGTGCTATTCCTGCATGGCACCGGCGGCACCGGCAAATCCCACCTGCTGCAATCCGCGTTCCGTGCCGCCAAGGCGGCTGAGCGCCGCGCGGTGTATCTCCCCATGGAACAGACGGTGTTGCTGGATCCTTCCGCCATCGAGGACTTCGACCGCTATCAACTGGTCTGCGTGGACGACGTGCACCGCATCGCCGGCGCCGAACCCTGGCAGCGGGCCCTGCTCACGCTGATAGATGGGCTGAAGCAGAAAGGCGGCAGCTTCGTCGCCGGCGCCCGCAACGCGCCTGGTGCCATCAAGCGCCTGCTGCCGGACCTGGTGTCGCGTCTCTCCTGGGGTCCGGTGTATCACCTGGAGCCGCTCTCGGATGCGGACAAGATCGCGGCGCTGCAGCAACGGGCGGCGCGGCGCGGCTTCGAGTTGCCGGAAGACACCGCGGCCTTCCTGTTGAACCGCCTGCAGCGGGACATGACGACGCTCTGCGCCACCTTGGATGCACTCGACACCGCCTCGCTGGTAGCCCAGCGCAAGGTCACGGTGCCCTTCGTCAAGAAGTTTATTGAGAAGCGTTGATACGTTGCAGGTCTTTCAGCGCCGCGGTCGCGCCGAAGAAGAGCAGGATGCTGAGGAAGATCACCACCGCGCCATTCAGGTTGCGGCTGCCGAGCGTCACGGCGATGCCCAGCGCGAAATATCCCAGGGACAGGAAGCCGGCCCAGCCGTAAGCGCTCTTGCTGCCGCGGAACAGGAAGGGCGCGAGTATCGCCAGCGGGAACAGGCACAGGCCCGCCCAGACGAGGCGTATCTGCGGCGGCGCCACCGCCAGCACCCCGAGCCAGAACCCGATCCACAGCACCAACGCCAGGAAGGCGCCGCGCACCAGGGTGCTGCCGCTGAAACGGAAGTTCATCCTGCCTGCAGCCTGCGCGCCACGTCGGCGACCCGCGCGCCCAGCGCCTGGCAGAGGCGCTTCTCGACGTCGTTCACCGATTTATCGCTATTGGCGCCGGCCAGGTGGCTCGGGCCATAGGGTGTGCCGCCGGCGGTGGTCTCCATCAGGCCGGACTCGGTATAGGGCACGCCCACCATGATCATGCCGTGGTGCATGAGCGGCAGCATCATGGAGAGCAGGGTGGTCTCCTGCCCGCCGTGCAACGACGAGGTGGAGGTGAACACGCCCGCGGGTTTCCCCGCCAGCGCACCCGAGAGCCACAGTCCCGCGGTGCCGTCCAGGAAGTACTTGAGGGAAGCCGCCATGTTGCCGAAGCGGGTGGGGCTGCCCATCACCAGGCCGCTGCACTCTTTCAGGTCGTCCAGCGTCGCATAGGGCGGACCGGAGTCCGGCACCGCCGGCGCCGAGGCCTCGCTCACCGCCGACACCGCCGGCACCGTGCGCAGGCGCGCGCTCATGCCGGTCACGCTCTCCACGCCGCGGCACACCTGCCGCGCCATCTCCGCGGTGGCGCCATGCCGGCTGTAGTAGAGCACCAGGATGTCGCTCACAGGATCTCCAGCACCGCTTCCGGAGGCCGTCCGATGCGCGCCTTGTCGCCCACGATCACCACCGGTCTTTGGATGAGGATCGGGTGCGCATGCATGATCTGCACCAGTTGCTTGTCGCTCAGGGACGGGTCGTCCGCGTGGGCGGTCTTATAGGCTTCCTCGTTGTCGCGTATCAGCCCGCGCGCGCCGATGCCGAGGAGCTTCAGGACCCGTCCGATCTCGGCTTGGGAGGGCGTGGCCGTGAGGTACTCCACCACCGTGGGCTCGATGTCGCGCTGTTGCAACAGCCCCAGGGTTTCCCGGGATTTCGAGCAGCGAGGGTTGTGCCAGATTGTGACTTTTTCCATACGCCGTGATGCCGTGACAGGAGGGTCGAAAGTCGCACAACTATAGCGCAGGCCCCGCGCTTGACGGGCCTCCGCGGGCGCTGATAGCGTCCGTGTCGCTGTTTTCCACGGGTCTTGAGCCATGTCCATCCAGGGGAGCTACAACCTGCTGCACCGCACGCGCTGGGCTTCGACCCTCGTCGCGCTGGTGTTGCTCGCGGCCTGTGCCGGCGCTCCGGTACAGGAGATGAGCGATGCCCGCCAGGCGGTGGCGGCGGCGGAACAGGCCCTGGAAGGCAAGTCCGGTTCTCCGGACCTGCAGAACGCCAAGCAGCAACTGCAGATGGCTCAGGCCGCCCTGGATTCCGGCAACTACTCCACCGCCCGCGAAGCCGCTCAACGCGCCAAGCAGCTCGCGCTGCACGCGATGGACGTGGACCAGCACTCCGACGGCTCGGGGCGTCCCCCGCAGCATTAGACGTCGGCCTTTGCCTCCCTGCCGGGAGCCATTTCCTTGACACTTCTGTCGCAGCGGCGCTAACCTTGCGACACAAAAGCGTTTTTTCTCGGGATGGCCGCGGGCTTTTCGCCCGTCGCGCCAGATAACAATCCAGTGGAGTACACAATGAAGAATGTCGTGAAACTGTCCGTCGGTCTGCTGCTGAGCGTCGGCCTCCTGGCCGGCTGCGCCAGCAACAAGCCCAAGACCGACCCGGCCGCCGCGCAAGCCCAGTCCCAGGCTGCCGCTGCCGCCACCCAGGCCATCGCCGACGCGCAGTCGGTGATCTCCGGCGCCCAGTCCCCCTGCACCGACACCGGCAATGCCGCCGCGCTGTTGCAGCAGGCCCAGGCCGCCCAGGCTTCCAATCCCGCCCAGGCCCAGCAGCTCGCGACCCAGGCCAAGCAGGCCGCCAGCGACGCCATCAACGACTGCTACCTGGCCAAGGCCAAGGAACTGCAGACCCAGGCCCAGGGCTTCAAGAACCTGAGCGCTGACCAGCAGTCCCGCCTCACCCAGGCCGGCACCTACATCACCAGCAACCAGGGCAAACCCGCCTATGACCTGCTGGCTGCCCTGGTGGCTGAGCTGCAGGCCGCCCACATGACCTACACCGTGGTGCGCGGTGACAGCCTGTGGCGCATCGCCGGCAAGTCCGACGTGTACGGCAACCCCTACCAGTGGCCGCTGATCTACAAGGCCAACGCCGACAAGATCAAGCACGCCGACAAGATATATCCCAAGCAGTCCTTCGACGTGGTGAAGAACCCGACTGCCGCGGATGCCGACGCCGCCGTGAACTATGCCAAGCATCGCGGTGCCTGGCACGGCAACAAGGCTGCCAAGAAAGACAAGAAGTTCGCCGCCGGTAACCCGTAACAGGGTCGGCAAGTGAAAACGGAAAGGGCCCTTCGGGGCCCTTTCTCTTTTAGGATAGGTACATGATCGCAAAGCGTTGTCTGGTATCCGGCAAAGTGCAGGGCGTGTTCTACCGCGCCAGCACCGCCGAGCGCGCCCGAGCGCTCGGCCTCACCGGTTACGCCAAGAACCTCGCCGATGGCCGTGTGGAAGTACTGGCCTGTGGCGACGAAGAGAAGGTCGAGGAGCTGATCGACTGGCTGTGGCAGGGGCCGCCGGCGGCGAAGGTCGAAGGCGTGGACGTGCAGGATGCGAACGCCGCTCAGGCGCCCACGGGTTTCTCGACCCGCTGATCAGGGTTCCAGGTACCAGCGCTGGCTCAAGGCCTTCAGCACCGCATCCGAATAGTCGATTCCCACCGTGGCGCCGTTGTAGCGTTGCAGCGCGCCGCGCAGGTCGCCGTGGGTCTTGATGATGTAGTACTTGAGGATGGTGCAACCCATGCGCAGGTTGGTCTGGGCATGCACCAGGCTGTCGTCGGGCCGGCCGATGAGCTTCAGCCAGAACGGCATGATCTGCATCAGCCCCACCGCCCCGGCCTTGGATACCGCGTAGGGATCGAACTTGCTCTCCACCTGGATCACCGACAGCACCAGCTGCGGCGGCAGCTTGGCGCGGGTGGCTTCCTTGTGGATCAGCATCAGCAGCGTGGTGCGTTGCAGCGGGTCCGGCACGTAGTCCACCATGCGCGAGGACATGGTGGAGAGCCACACCTGCCGGTCGAAGTCGTCCTGGAAGTCTTCCTGGTCATCCTCGGCCTGCTGCACCAGGTACACCAGGTCCGGGTCCGGCGGGGTGAGCTGCGCGTGGTTGCGCGCCAGGGCCGTGGCAGGCACCAGCGCCGCGAGCAGCAGCACCGCTCCGCGCATCAGCTGCGGATCCGCGGCTTCAGGAACTCCATGATCTGCGCGGCGGGGATGTCCTGCTTGTCGGCGTCGGTGCGGCCCTTGTACTCGATGGTGCCGGCGTCGAGGCCGCGCTCCGAGAGCACCAGCCGGTGCGGCACGCCGATGAGCTCCGCGTCCGCGAACATGGGGCCGGGGCGCAGGTCCCGGTCGTCCATCAGCACCTGGTAGCCCATGGCCTGCAGTTCCGCGTAGAGCTTCTCCGCCGCGGCTTTCAGTTTCTCCGACTTGGCCATGTTGAGGGGCAGGAGCGCCAGGTCGAAGGGCGCCAGGGGTGCAGGCCAGATGATGCCGCGCTCGTCGTGGTTCTGTTCGATGGCGGCAGCCACGATGCGGCTCACGCCGATGCCGTAGCAGCCCATCAGCAGGGTCACCTGCTTGCCGGTCTGGTCCAGCACCGAGGCGCCCATGGCCTTGGCGTACTTGTCGCCGAGCGAGAACACGTGGCCCACTTCGATGCCGCGGGCGATGTCGAGCTTGCCCTTGCCGTCCGGCGAGGCGTCGCCCACCTGCACCTTGCGCAGGTCCACCACGCTTGTCACGCGCGCGTCCCGATCCCAGTTGGCGCCGGTGTAGTGCTTGCCGGCCTGGTTACCGCCGCAGACGAAGTCCGCGAGCGCCGCCGCGTCCCGGTCCACGATCACCGGCATGTCCGCCGGCAGCTGCACCGGACCGATGAAGCCCGGCTTGCACTTGATGGCCTTCCAGATCTCGCCCTCGTCCGCCAGCACCGACTCACCCGGGAGTTCCGGCAGCTTGGCGGCCTTGGTCTCGTTGATCTCATGGTCGCCGCGCAGGCACAGGGCCACCAGGCCCCTCTCACCGCGCACGATCAGGGTCTTCACGCACTGCTTCGGGTCCACCTTGAGGAAGGCCGAGACCTCCTCGATGGTCTTCTGGGTGGGCGTGTCCACCAGCTTCAATTCAGCGGACGGGGCAGGGCGGTTCCCGGCGGGAGGGAGCGCTTCCGCCAGTTCCATGTTGGCGGTGTAGTCGGAGCCATCCGAGAACACGATGGCGTCCTCGCCGGAGTCCGCCAGCACCTGGAACTCGTGGGAGGCGCTGCCGCCGATGGCGCCGGTATCCGCCTTCACGGCGCGGAACTTGAGGCCTAAGCGCGTGAAGATGCGCGCATAGGTGTCGTACATGTTCTGGTATTCCGCATCCAGGCTGGCCTGGTCGGCGTGGAAGGAGTAGGCGTCCTTCATCAGGAACTCGCGGGCACGCATGATGCCGAAGCGCGGCCGGATCTCGTCGCGGAACTTAGTCTGGATCTGGTAGACGTTGAGGGGCAGCTGCTTGTAGCTGCGCAGCTCGCTCCGCGCCCAGTCCGTCACCACTTCCTCGGCAGTGGGGCCGAAGCAGTACTCCTGCTCCTTGCGGTCGCGGATCTTCAACAGCTGGCCGCCGAACTTCTGCCAGCGACCGGTCTCCTCCCACAGCTCCTTGGGTTGCACCGTCGGCATCAGCATCTCCATGGCGCCGGACCTGTCCATCTCCTCCCGGACGACGGCCTCCACCTTGCGCATCACGCGCAGGCCCAGCGGAGTCCAGGTGTAGAGCCCGGCGCCCAGCTTCTTCAGCATGCCGGCCCTCAGCATGAGCTTGTGGCTCATGAGCTCCGCGTCGGCGGGGGTCTCTTTGACGGTGTTCAGGGGGAAGCGGGACGTGCGCATGGAGGCTACTTATGGGTTTTGGAGCGGAAAGTCCGTATTCTAACGGTCCTGACACACCGAGCCTAGGCCGCATGCCGCTCTTCTACGACGCCGATACCGACCCCAAGCTGATCCGCGGCCGCCGCGTGGCGGTGCTGGGCTTCGGCGCGCAGGGCAAGGCGCAGGCGGCGAACCTCAAGGATTCGGGCGTGCCGGTGCGCTTGGGGCTGCGTGCGGGCTCGAAGTCGCTCCCGGCCGCCGCTGCCGCCGGACTCGAGGTGCTGGAACCCGCCGCCGCGGTGGCCTGGGCCGACACCGTGGTGATGCTCATCCCCGACGAGGTGCAGCCGCAGGTCTACCGGGACATCGTGGCGCCCAAGCTCGAGCAGGGCGGGGCGCTGGTGTTCGCCCACGGCTTCAACATCCACTTCAAGCGCATAGAGCCCCGCGCGGATCTCGACGTGATCATGGTCGCGCCCAACGGCATCGGTGAGCAGGTACGCCTCATGTATCAGGCCGGCCACGGCGTGCCGGGCCTCATCGCCGTGCACCAGGACGCCAGCGGCGGCGCCCGCGCCCTGGCGCTCTCCTATGCCTGGGCCGAAGGCCACGGCCGCGCCGGCATCAGCGAGTCTTCCTTCCGCGAGGAGACCGAGACCGACCTCTTCGCCGAGCAGGCGGTGCTCTCCGGCGGCCTCACCAATCTGATCTCCGCGGGATTTGAGACCCTGGTGGAGGCGGGCTACCAACCTGAGATCGCCTACTTCTGCTGCCTCCACGAGATCAAGCTCATGGCAGACATGATCTATGCCCGCGGCATCGCCGGCATGCGCGAGTCCATCTCCGCCACCGCCGAGTTCGGTGACTACACCCGCGGTCCGCGGGTCATCGGGCCCGAGTCCCGCGCCGCCATGCGCGCCATGCTGAAGGAGATCCAGAGCGGCGAGTTCGCGGCGGAACTGGCCCGCGAGATGGAGTCAGGCAAGCCTGTCATAAGAGCCGGTCGCGCCGCTGCGCGCGCCGCCTTGCTGGATAAAGTAGGCGAATCCTTGCGCAAGGCCATGAGCAATAAGAAGGCCTAAACAGGCCCGGCGGTTCGTGGCATCATGTTGGTAACTACCCGAGGCCGTTTCGCATGACGCACCCCGTGATCGAGGACCAGGACGTCGACACCGAAGTCGGCGCCGACGAGATGGAGCCCGGTGCCGTCGAGGTGGAGGGCCCGCGCCGCCGCGGCATCTACCTGCTACCCAACCTGTTCACCTCCGCGGGCCTGTTCTCCGGCTTCTACGCCATCGTCGCCGCCATGGCCGGCAAGTTCGAACCCGCGGCCATCGCCGTGTTCGCCGCCATGGTGTTCGATGGGCTCGACGGCCGGGTGGCGCGCTGGACCCACACCGAGAGCGCCTTCGGCAAGGAATACGACAGCCTCTCGGACATGGTGTCCTTCGGCCTGGCACCCGCGCTCGTCATGTACGAGTGGTCGCTGCGCTCCATGAACGACTACGGCATCATCCCCGGCAAGCTCGGCTGGCTGGGCGCGTTCATCTATGCCGCCTGCGCCGCCATCCGCCTGGCGCGCTTCAACGTGCGCACCGGCGTGGTGGACAAGCGTTACTTCCAGGGCCTGCCCAGCCCCGCGGCGGCCGGCATCCTGGCGGGCGCCGTGTGGTTCGCCTTCGACTTCGACGTGCCGGGCTCGGCCCTCATCATCCCGGCCTATATCCTCACCGTGGGCGCCGGCGTGCTGATGGTCAGCAGCATCGGCTACTACAGCTTCAAGGACCTGAAGCTCCAGGGCCGGGTGCCCTTCGCGATGCTGCTGGTGGTGCCGCTGGTGCTGGTGGTCATCTCCCTCGACCCCCAGATCGTGCTGTTCCTCATCTTCCTGACCTATGCGGTATCCGGTCTGGTCATGGCGCTGTGGCGCTTCTACAAGCGCCGCGGCCGCAAGCCCGCCTGAGCCCGATGGACTCCAAGCGGCTCAACCGCCTCCACGACCTGGGCATCAGCACCTGGGCCAGCCGTGCCGATGCGCGCCGCACCGCCGCGCCCGCGCAGCGCGCGGCATCCCCGTCGCGGATGCCCGAGCCCGTGGCGGTGGCCGCGCCTTCAGCTGAGGTGGCGGATGCCCGCGCGCGGGCCATCGCCGCCATGGACTGGAGCGCCCTGAAGGCCGCGGTGAGTTCATGCACCATCTGCGGTCTGCGCGCAGGCTGCACCCAGACCGTGTTCGGCGTGGGCGATGAGTCGGCCAAATGGATGATCGTGGGCGAAGCCCCTGGTGCCGATGAGGACCGCCAGGGCGAGCCCTTCGTAGGCCGTGCCGGCCAACTGCTCAACTCCATGATCGGTGCCATGGGGATGAAGCGTGAGCAGGTCTACATCGCCAACATCCTGAAATGCCGCCCGCCCAACAACCGTGATCCGAAGCCCGAGGAAGCGGAGCTCTGCCGTCCCCACCTCGAACGCCAGATCGCCCTCATCAAACCCAGGCTGATCCTGGCGGTGGGCCGCATCGCCGCCCAGAACCTCTTGCATACCGATGTCACCATCGGCCGCCTGCGCGGCACCGTGCACAGGCTCGGCGAGACACCGGTGGTGGTCACCTACCACCCGGCCTACCTGCTGCGCTCGCCGGGCGAGAAACGCAAATCCTGGGACGACCTCAAGCTGGCCATGGACGTGGCGAGACAGGGCGCCATATGAACGCCGCGGTCGTCGCCCCGGTGACGCCGCTGTGCCGGCCCATGCACGAGGGCGACGTGCGGCCGGTGATGGAGATCGAGCGCCGCGCATACCAGTTCCACTGGACCGAGGGCATCTTCCGGGATTGCCTCAGGGTCGGTTACTGCTGCTGGGTGATGGAGCTGGACGGCATAGTGGCGGGCTACGGCATCATGTCCCTGGTGGTGGGGGAGGCGCACCTGCTCAACATCTGCATCTCTCCCGAATGGCAGCGCCAGGGCCACGGCAAGCTACTCCTGGAGCATTTCATGGAACTGGCCCGGGAGCGGGGCGCAGGCCAGATGTTCCTGGAAGTGCGCCTCTCCAACGTCGCGGCCCTCACCCTATATCGCGACAGCGGCTTCAACGAAGTGGGTATGCGGAAGAACTACTATCCCGGCGAGAAAGGGCGTGAGGATGCCTTGATTCTTGCCATAGAGCTTTAAGCAGGCCGTCAGCCCGTTCGGGTAGAATACGCGGCCTTTCCAGCAGTCAGATTCCCATGTTTGATCAAGAAATCCAGCGCCGTCGCACTTTTGCGATCATCTCCCATCCGGACGCGGGCAAGACCACCCTCACCGAGAAGCTGCTGCTGTTCGGGGGCGCCATCCAGCTGGCCGGCGCCGTGAAGGGCCGCAAGGCCTCGCGCCATGCCACCTCCGACTGGATGAAGCTGGAGCAGCAGCGCGGCATCTCCGTCACCTCGTCCGTCATGCAGTTCCCCTACGGCGACTGCATCGTCAACCTGCTGGACACCCCCGGCCATGAGGACTTCTCCGAGGACACCTACCGCACCCTCACCGCGGTGGACTCGGCGCTCATGGTCATCGACTGCGCCAAGGGCGTGGAAGAGCGCACCATCAAGCTCATGGACGTATGCCGCCTGCGCGATACCCCCATCATGACCTTCATCAACAAGCTCGACCGCGAAGCCCGCGACCCCATGTCGCTGCTGGACGAAGTGGAGCAGGTGCTGAAGATCCGTTGCGCGCCCATCACCTGGCCCATCGGCATGGGCCGCGCGCTGAAAGGTATCTACCACTTCGGCACTGACTGTATCCACATCTACGAAGGTGAGAAGAGCGGCAAGCTGGGCGAGACCCGCATCATCCAGGGCCTCATGAGCGCGGAAGCGACGGAACTCCTGGGCTACGACGCCGACAGCTACCGCGCCGAGGTGGAGCTGGTGAAGGGCGCCTCCCACAGCTTCGACCTCGCCGAGTATCGCGCCGGTCGTCTCACACCGGTGTTCTTCGGCTCCGCTGTCAACAACTTCGGCGTACGCGAATTGCTGGATGGATTCGTAGCCAGTGCCCCCGGCCCCCGCACCCGCAGCACCATCACCCGCGAAGTGCAGCCGGTGGAGGAGAAGCTCACGGGTTTCGTCTTCAAGATCCAGGCCAACATGGACCCGCTGCACCACGATCGCATCGCCTTCGTGCGCCTGTGCTCGGGCCGCTACACCCCCGGCATGCGCGTCAAGCACGTGCGCATCGACCGCGAGGTGAAGATCGCCGACGCCCTCACCTTCATGGCCGCCGAGCGCGAGCGGGTGGAGGCGGCCTACGCCGGCGACATCATCGGCATCCACAACCACGGTACCGTCGCCATCGGCGATACCTTCACCCAGGGCGAAGCCCTCACCTTCACCGGCATCCCCAATTTCGCGCCGGAGATCTTCCGCCGCGTGGTGTTGAAGGACCCGCTCAAGTCCAAGGCCCTTAGCAAGGGCCTGGCGCAGTTGTGCGAGGAGGGCGCCACCCAGCTCTTCAAGCCCATGCGCAACAACGACCTGATCCTGGGCGCCGTGGGCCTCTTGCAGTTCGACGTGGTGGCCTTCCGCCTCAAGGAAGAATACGGCGTGGAATGCGTGTTCGACTCCATCCCGGTCGCCACCGCCCGCTGGGTGGAGTGCGACGACGCCAAGCGCCTGCAGGAGTTCCGCGACAAGGCCTACGACAACCTGGCCCTGGACCATGCCAACAGCCTGGTCTATGTGGCACCCACGATGGTCAATTTGCAGCTGACCCAAGAGCGTTGGCCCGAGGTCCGCTTCCGCAAGACCCGCGAACACGGTACTGACAACGCCATAGCGGCCTGATATCCGCGTGTTAGGCTAAGCCCCTCATCGACGAGGGGATGCCCATGGCGCTGTTGACCCGCAAGGTGAAAGGTTGGGCCCTGTACTACTGGGGCAACCACGCCTTCACCACTGCCATCGTCACGGTCTTCTTCCCCATCTTCTTCAAGGACTACTGGAACCACGGCGTCGACGCCAGCGTCAGCACCTTCCGGCTCGGTCTCGCCAACTCCGGCGCCAGCCTGTTCGTGGCGCTCACCGCTCCCGTCATCGGCGCCATCGCCGACAAGGGCGGCCACAAGAAGCGCTTCCTGCTGGGCTCCGCCTTCCTCGGCGTGGTCATGGTCTTCGCCCTGCACTTCGTGGACATGGGCCAGTGGCAATGGGCCATGTTCTTCTACATGGCGGCATCCATCGGTTACTGGTGGGGCAACGTGTTCGGCGACTCCATGCTGGTGAGCGTGTCGGAGCCGGGCAAATTCGACATGACCTCGGCAGTGGGCTACTTCTCGGGTTATCTCGGCGGCGGCCTGTTCCTGATCCTGGGCGTGCTCATGAGCCTCAAGCCCCAGCTGTTCGGCCTCGCCGACGCGGCCGCGGCCGTGAAGCTGATCATCATCCTCACCGCCGTGTGGTGGCTGCTGTTCTCCATCCCCCTGTGGTTCATGGTCCCGGAGCCCACTGGGCCTTCCGCCTCCGAGCCCCTCATGCTCACGGTGCGCAAGGGCTTCGCCCAGCTGGCGGACACCTTCCATCACGTGCGCAGCTACAAGCCCGTGTTCATGTTCCTGGTGGCCTACTGGGTCTATATCGACGGCGTGAACACCATCATCCAGATGGCGGTGGACTACGGCAAAGCCATCGGTTTCGGCACCTCGGACCTGATCCTGGCGGTGCTGCTGGTGCAGTTCGTGGGCGTGCCGGCGGCGCTGTTGTTCGGCCGCCTGGGCGAGAAGATCGGACCGAAGCGCGGCATCTTCATCGGCCTCTCGGTCTACACCCTGGTCTCGGTGTTCGCCGCCTTCATGCACGCGGCCTGGCAGTTCTACACCCTGGCCGCCATGATCGGCCTGGTGCAGGGCGGGGTGCAGCTCCTGAGCCGTTCCTATTACGCGCGGCTGGTGCCGCCGGAACGCGCCGGCGAGTTCTTCGGCTTCTACAACATGCTGGGTGAGTTCGCCGCCATCATCGGCCCGCTGCTCATCGGCGTGGTGAGCCTCACCACCCACAGCCCGCGGGCCTCGATACTCTCGGTGATCGTGCTGTTCGCGGTGGGCGCGGCGCTGCTCTCCCGGGTCAAGCCGCACCAACAGGCCGGCTGACTAAGCAGGTTTTCGTCTCGGACGAAATGTCTTCACGAGACGGCGGAAGCCCGCGGCGTCGCCCTCGTCCTGGTAGCGCAACTCCACGTAACGGTCGGTGATCTCCAGGACTTCGCGCTCCAGGTCGGCGCGCGCCGCCACCACCCGCTGCGCGTAGTCCCGCGGTCCCTCGTGTCCCGCCCGCGGCAGGCCGAGCCGCGCCAGGCGCGTGCAGAAGCGCGCGTAGTCGCGGGACACCGGCGGCAGGCGCGGCGGACGCCGGTCCCACATCAGGTACAGCCAGTACAGCCCCGTGAAGGCCGCCACCAGTCCGCCCAGCACCAGCGCCAGTTGCAGCCAGTCGCCGTAGTCGAGCCCCACCTTCGAGAAGAACTTGGCCTGCAGTTCCGGCCCGTAGGCCAGCACCCATTTGTTCCAGCCGCTGTCCAGCGCATCCCAGCTGTTGCGCATGGCCCCGAGCCAGGCATAGCGATCGTAGATGGACCCCGCCAGGTCCTCGTTCGGCAAGGCTCCACCCAGGCCTTGCTCCACCCGCGCCGGATCCACGGCGCCGGTGGGATCGACTCGCGTCCAGCCCCGGCCCTCGGTCCACACCTCGGCCCAGGCGTGGGCCTCCTGCTGGCGGACCACGTAGTAGTCGTCCAGCGGGTTCTGGGTGCCGCCCTGGTAGCCGATCACCACATGTGCCGGGATGTTGGCGGCGCGCATCAGGAACACGAAGGCACCGGCGTAGTGCTCGCAGAAACCGCTGCGGCTCTGGAACAGGAACTGGTCGATGCGGTCGCCGCCCTTGAGCTCGCCGGGTTGCAGGGTGTAGCGGAAGGGCTGGTCGTGGAACATGTCCAGGGCGGCGTTCACGATCTGCGCCGTGGATTTCCCGGAAGCGACCCACTCCTGCGCCAGGGCGCGGGTCCGCGGGTCGCTGCCCTTGGGCAGCGCCAGGTCCCGTTGCCGCATCCAGTGCGGCGTATCCGCGCCATAGCGGGCGCGGGGATAGGAGGTCACCTCGTAGAGCTTGCGCTCGGTCACCGCGCTGCGGACGTCGGTCTCGTAGCTGGCCGAGAGGTAACTCTCGTCGGGCAGCCTGGCCGGCAGGTCCAGCGTGTACAGCACGTTCAGATTGTTGGGTTCCAGCGTCACCTGGTAGTGCACCGGCGCGCCCGCCAGCACCGCGTCGGCGGGGCCGCGCCAGGGCACGTTGCCGCTGCGCCAGGTCTTGCCGTCGTAGTCGTGCAGCACCAGCGCGCGCCAGTACATCTCGCTGCGCGGCGGCGCCACGCCGTCGAACTTCACGTGGAAGGCGATCTCGTCGGACTGCGCCAGCTCGCTCAGGTCGCCCGGCGACATGGTGGTGGCGAGTCCCGTGACGCCGGCGTGCTTCTGGCCGCCGAAGCCCCACAGCGGCCCGGAGATGCGCGGGAACAACAGGAACAGCGCCGCCGCCATGGGGATCGCCGGCAACAGCAGGCGCGCGACGCTGCGCAGGGAATTGCCGAGCCTGCGCTCCGGGTCCGGGTGCGCCACGTTCAGCATCGCCATGGTGGTGACCAGTACCGCCGGCACCATGTAGAGCGCGAGCTGGATGGTCTGGTCGTAGAGGAAGTTGGCGATGCCCAGGAAGTAGGCGATCACCACCGCCAGGAAATAGTCGCGCAGTCCCTGGGCTTCCATGAGCTTGAGCATGGCCAGCAGCAGCAGCAGCGAGGTGCCTGCCTCGGCGCCGTTCAGGGTGCGGAAGGCGCCCAGCACCCCGGCGAAGGCCATGAGCGCCAGCGCATAGCGAGCGTAGCGCCCCGGCAGCTTCCAGCGCCGCCGCTGCGCCAGCAGCCGGTACAGCCCCAGCAGCGCCGCGGTGACGCTGACCCAGGGCGGCAGGTGCAGGGCGTGGGGTGCGGCCATCACCGTGAGGGCGACCAGCGCCCAGTCCAGCCGCGCGCGCTCCATGTCGCGCTCGAACTCGTAGGGAGCCGCGATGGCGTTCACTTGGCCTCCGTGCCGAAGAGGGCCAGTGCCTGCAGGCAACGATCCCGCTGTTCCTCGCCGGAGCCCGGCGGGAACACCGCGCCGGGAAGCTTCATGCCGTAGGCCATGCCAGCGGCGTGGGCGGTCAAGATCCATTGGCACAACACCGAGAGCCGCGTCTCCTCGTCGAGCCCCTCGAGGGCCGTCCACTCGAACCAGCGGGTCTGTTCACCGGTGCCGGAGAAGCGCTTGGTGAGCAGCTCCGCGTGGCGGGTGGAGGCTTTCCAGGCGATGCGCCGCGGCGAATCGCCGCGCTGGTACTGGCGCAGGCCGCCGAAGTCGTCCTCGCCCAACTGGTTGGGACGCCCCAGGCCCTGGCCCCCCAGGGGTTCCGGCAGGGGCGGGGCTTGGGGTGCAGGCGCCGGATACACCAGCACCTTCCAGTCCATGTAGATCCAGCTCCAGGGCCGGAACAGGCCGAAGGGATAACTGCTCTCGACCGCCAAGCGGCCCATCGGCTGCCAGCCGCGCTGCCGCGTCGCCAGCGGCACCGGCGCCAGGTTCTGGCCGGCGGCGGGGATGTCACTGGTCACGGTGCGCTCGTCGTCCTCGGCGCTGAGCGTCACCGACACCCGTGCGCGGCGCCCGGGGTTGTGCACCGCCAGATGGAAGCGCGCGGTGTCGCCGGCGAACACCGGCTCCACGCTGGCTGCCACCAGCTCCAGTCCCAGCAGGTTGGCGTGGGCCGCGTGCATCGACAGCACCGCCAGCGAGAACAGCAGGAAGGTCAGCATGAAGCCCATGCTGTTGGCGTAGTTCATGGAACCCAGCAGCATCACCAGCAGGGTGAGGCCGAACAGGAAGCCTTGCGGCGTGGGCAGGATGTAGAGGCGGCGCTGCGCGATGGTGATGCGGCGCCCGTCGGGACCCTGGCGGCGCTTCGCCCATTCCCGCATGCGGCGCTGGAAACGGGTGCGCAGGGTGGCGAACATGGCCTAGGGTATCGGTACCGCTTCGAGGAGCTCGCGCGCCAGCTGCGCGGCCGGGGGCGCCTCGCGTCCGCCGCGTGGGTGCAGCCGATGGCCCGCCACGCCCGGCAGCACCGCCTGCAGGTCTTCCGGCAGCACGCCGGGGCGGCCTGCCAGCAAGGCCCACACCTGGGCCGCGTGCTTGAGGCCCAAGGCCGCGCGCGGCGACAGGCCGTTCTCGAAGCGTCCCGCGTCGCGGGTGTGGCGCACCAGCGCCTGCAGGTAATCCAGCAGCGCATCCGACACGTGTATCTTGCTCGCGGCCTCGCGCAGCACGCTGAGGTCCTGGGGTTCCAGCACCGGTTGCAGGGATGCCAGCACCTCGCGGCGGTCGCGGCCGCGCAGGAGGTCGCGCTCCGCCTCCACGCCCGGGTAACCAAGTTCGATGCGCATCAGGAAGCGGTCCAGCTGCGACTCCGGCAGCGGGAAGGTACCCACCTGCTGCAGCGGGTTCTGGGTCGCGATCACGAAGAACG
>DASXYJ010000288.1:0-4564 GCA_036502565.1 Gammaproteobacteria bacterium | reverse complement strand
TTGCTTGTAGGTGTCGAGGTTCGCGGCCTGCAGCGCCTTGGATTCGAACTCGGATTTGAGAGTGTTCTCGGTGTCCACCAGCTTGCCGCGATCCGCCACCTGTTCGGCGACCACGAAGTAGTAACCCGCCAGCAGTACCGCGCAGAAGATGCCGATGAGCACCAGGATGCGCATCGGCAGCGGCCAGCTGCCCATGTTCTTCGGGTCCAGCGAACGCAGCTGGTTGATGTCGAAATTCTTGAGGGCATCGAGGTTGATGGCGGCCATCACGCACCTCCCTTCTTCGGCTTGGCCGCGGCCGGCGCCGCCGAGGAGGCCGCCGCGGCCGCCTTGTCCATCACCTTGGCGCTGATGGTGAAGTGCTGGGCACCGCTCTTGACCGGGTCCTTGGCCACCACCATCAGGTTCGGGTCACCCATGAAGGGCGAGGCGTCGATGTTGCGCAGATAGGTGGAGATACGGGCGCTGGATTCGGCGGTGCCTTCCAGGGTCAGGCTGTCGCCGCTCTCGGCGACCGAGGTCAGGTACACGCCCGGCGGCAGGGTACGCACCAGCTGGTCGAACAGGTGCACCATGATCGGCCGGCTCGACTGCAGCTGCTGGATGATCTGCATGCGCGCCAGCAGGTTCGACTTGGTGTCCTGCAGGTCCTTGATCTGGTCGATCTGATGGTCCATGAACGTGATCTGGTCCTGCAGGTACTTGTTGCGGTCGTTCTGCGCGGAGATCGCGCTCGACATCCACAGGTACATGAGGGTCACGGCGAAAGCGCCCGCGGCGGCGACCATGCCGGCCAGGATGTTGAACTGCACCTGGCGGGCTTTGCGCCGCTCTTCGCGCCAGGGGAGGAGGTTGATGCGCGCCATCAGTCGAAACTCCGCAGGGCCAGGCCGCAGGCCACCAGCAGCGCCGAGGACTCCGCCGTGGTCAGCTGGGTCTTGGCGCGTGAGGACATCTTCATCTGGCCGAAGGGGTTGCCGATCACGGCCGGCACGCCCATCTTCTCGCTGATGCGCTCCGCGGCGCCCGGGATCGAGGCGCAGCCTCCGCACACGATGATCTGGTCGAGGTGCGAGTACTCGCTGGTGGAGGACAAGAAGAACTGCAGCGAGCGGTTCACGGTCTGCGCCATGTCGTCGGTGAAGGGATCGAGGATCTCCACCTTGTAGTTGCCGGGCAGGCCGCCTTCCTTCTTCGCCTTGCCGGCCTCCTCGTAGGTGAGGCCGTAGTGGCGCATGATCTCCTCGGTCAGCTGCTTGCCGCCGAAGTCGCTGTTGTAGGTGTAGATGATCTTGCGGTCGTGCAGCACGCTGAAGCCGGTGGTGGCCGCGCCGAAGTCGACCAGCGCGATGGTGCGGTCCAGGCCCTCATCCATCATCTGGTAGGTGAGCAGCTTGCAGGCGTTCTCGAGGGCGAAGGCCTCTACGTCCACGAGCTTCGCCGTGAGGCCGGCGATCTCCAGCACGCTCACCAGTTTGTCCACGCTCTCGCGGCGCGCCGCGACCAGCAGCACGTCCATCAGGTCCGGGTCGTTCTGGGAGGGGCCCATGATCTCGTAGTCGAAGGCCACTTCCTCGATGGGCTGCGAGATGTATTGGTCGGCCTGGAGTTCGATCTGCTCGCCCAAGTCCTTGTCGGACAGCTTGGCGGGCATCTGGATGGTCTTGGTCATGACCTGGCCGGAGAGGGCCACGGCCGCGTATTTGGACTTGGGACCCGCGTGTTTCACGGCCTTGCGCACCGCTTCGCCGACCCCATCCACATCCATGATCACCTTGTCGGTGATAGCATTGGCGGGCATAGGTTCAGCCGCGAAACTTTCCACCCGATAGGACCCCCCCGCCTTGGCGAGCTCGATGAGCTTCACCGACGAGGTGCTGATATCTATCCCCAGCAGCGGAGGCGACGAAGGCCTTAGCAGCACGTCTGAGTCCTCAAATTTAAGAGCTTGGGCGCCCTAAAACCGGCCAAAAAATAGCCGTCCCATGTCTTAAGTCACAGCTTCAATATATATCAACAAATGATTAAATCAACTAAAATTTTTGCCATTTTAGCCCCTCAAGAATTGGGCAATAAACGACCCATTTCCAGGGTTTGAACTGAGGTCTCCATGCCGTTTTTGCCCCGGGCACTATATGTTGTGATTGCAGGCCTCTTTGGCCTCTGCGGGTTGGGGTTAGTCCTGATCCTGGGGTCCTATCTGGCCATCGCTCCCGGGCTGCCCTCCGTCACCGACCTAAAGGACATCCATCTTCAGGTCCCCCTGCGGATCTACAGCCGGGACGGCCGTTTATTGGCCGTCTTCGGCGAAAAACGCCGTATCCCATTGGAATATAACGAGATTCCAAAGGCCATGGTCAACGCCGTGGTAGCGGCGGAAGACGAGAACTTCTGGACCCACCCCGGCGTGGACGCCCAAGGGGTGCTCCGGGCTGGGCTGCACTATGCGGCTACCGGTGAGCGGGACCAGGGTGGCGGCACCATCACCATGCAGCTGGCCCGTACCTTCGTGGGCACCCAGAAGAGCTTCGGCCGCAAGGCCCGGGAGGCCTTCCTGGCTTTCCGCATCGAGAACGAGCTCACCAAGGAAGAGATTCTCACGCTGTACCTCAACCAGAGCTACCTGGGGGAGCGCGCCTACGGCGTGGGGGCCGCGGCCCAGACTTATTACGGTACCGACGTGGCCCATCTCACGCTGGCCCAGACGGCGATGATCGCGGGCCTGCCCCAGTCCCCGTCCGCCGCCAACCCCATCGTCAATCCCAAGCGCGCCCTGGCGCGGCGCGGTTACGTGCTGGGCCGCATGTTGGCCAACGGGCTCATCAGCAAAGATGACTATGCCAAGGCCATGGCCGAACCGGACGATGCCAGCTTCCACGGCGACGCCACCGAGGTGGATGCGCCTTATATGGCGGAGCTGATACGCAGCTACATGGTCGACAAGTACGGCGACTCCGCCTATTCGGAAGGCTATTCGGTGGTGACCACCATCGACAGCCGCCTGCAGCCCCTGGCCTCGAAGGCGGTGCGCAACGGCCTCCTGGCCTATGACCAGCGCCACGGCTGGCACGGCGCCCTGGCCCACGTGGAGCTGCCGGCCAAGGCCAGCGAAGACGACCTGGCGAAGCAGGTGGAAGACCGCGACCACGTGGGCGGGCTCTATCCCGCAGTGGTGACGAAGGTGGAAGCCCAGGCGGCCGAGCTCTACGCCGACGGCGTCGGCGCCGTGAGCGTGAACTGGGACGGCATCAAGTGGGCCCGCAAGTACCTCAACCAGAACGGCATGGGTCCGCAGCTGAAGGCCGCCACCGAAGTGCTGAGCCGCGGCGACGTGGTCTACCTGCGCAAGCTCGACAGCGGCGCCTGGAGCCTGGCCCAAGTGCCCACGGCCCAGGGTTCGTTCGTGGCCATGGATCCCGTGGACGGCGCGGTGGTGGCGATGGTGGGCGGCTTCGACTTCGACGCCAGCAAGTTCAACCGCGTCACCCAATCCCGTCGGCAGCCGGGTTCATCCTTCAAGCCCTTCATCTACTCCGCGGCGCTGGAGAATGGCTTCACGACTGCCACCGTGGTGCCGAACGCGCCGGTGGTGCTTAACGATGCCAAGAATGGCCAGGTCTGGCGCCCGGGCAACTACGAAGGCGACTTCACCGGGCCCACGCGCCTGCGTACCGCGCTCGCCCATTCCCTGAATTTGGTGTCGATCCGCGTGCTGCAACAGCTGGGCGTGGACCCCGCCATCAAGTACCTGCAGAACTTCGGTTTCACCGAGGACGAGCTGCCCCGCGACCTGACCCTCGCGCTCGGCAGCGGCAGCATGGAGCCACTGGAGATGGCGCGCGCTTACTCGGTGTTCGCCAACAAGGGTTACCGCGTCACGCCGTACTACATAGAGAAGGTGCTGGACGGTTCCGGCAAGCTGCTGTTCCAGGCCACGCCGGACATCGCCTGTGAGACCTGCAAGCTGCCGGACAAGGGCGACCCGGCGACAGGCATGCCTGAAGGCGCACCCACGGCCATCACCCCACAGAATGCCTGGCTCATGACCAGCATGATGCAAGAGGTCATCAAGACCGGCACCGGCGCCGCGGCCCAATCCCTGGGAAGGCCGGACATCGCCGGCAAGACCGGCACCTCCAACGACTGGACCGATGCCTGGTTCGATGGTTTCACCAGCCATCTCGTGGCCATAGTGTGGGTCGGCAACGACCAACCTTCGCAGCCCCTGGGTGTCGGCGAGCAGGGCGCCCTCGCGGCCCTGCCCATCTGGATGGACTTCATGGGGCCGGCCCTGAACGGCGTGCCCATCCCCAAGGATCCCTTCCCGCGGCCCTTCGGCATCGAGGACGCGCGCATCGATCCCAACACCGGCTTGCTCGCCAATGCCGACGACCCGGATTCCATCTGGGAGTACTTCCTCACCGGCCACCTGCCGCAGAAGTCCGACAAGAAGAAGCAGACGGACAATCCAGATATCTTCTGACGCGGGCGTGAAGCACGCCCGCTCTTAATTGCTCTACGCAAACCATCCAGGTTTGCGTAGATTTCGGCCAGCCCGGTACAC
>DASXYJ010000287.1:0-3117 GCA_036502565.1 Gammaproteobacteria bacterium | reverse complement strand
GGGCCGCTTGGAGCGGCCCTTCTCCTTATCGTATGTCTGAAAAATCCGTCCCAGGATTTTTCAGACACGGCGAGTCCGGTACAGGCCCGGACTCGCTTCCGCCGACTCAAGCACGAGGCGCTTGAGTTGCGCGCGGCACATCCCGGTGCCGCAGTCTTCTTTTAAATGCTGCAGCTCACGCCCGTGCCACCCAGGCCGCAGTAGCCGCTCGGATTCTTGGCGAGGTACTGCTGGTGGTAGTCCTCGGCGTAGTAGAACTCCGGCGCTTCGCGCACTTCCGTGGTGATGGCGGGATAGCCGGCTTTCTTGAGCGCGTCCTGGTAGTCCTTGAGGGAATCCTGCGCCGCTTCCAGCGGCTCCTGCCCATAGGTGTAGATGCTGGAACGGTACTGGGTGCCCACGTCGTTGCCCTGGCGCATGCCCTGGGTGGGATCGTGGGCTTCCCAGAAGGCGCGCAACAGCTGCGCGTAGCTGATCTGCTTCGGGTCGTACACCACCCGCACTACCTCGGTGTGGCCGGTGCGGCCCGAGCACACCTCTTCGTAGGTGGGATTGGGGGTATAGCCGCCGGCATAGCCGACAGCGGTGGCGTACACCCCCGGCAGCTGCCAGAACTTGCGCTCGGCGCCCCAGAAGCAGCCTAAGCCGAACACCGCTTCAGCCATGCCGGCCGGCAGGCCCGCGAGCGGGTGGCCGTTCACGTAGTGGGTGGCGGGCACCGCCAGGGGCGTGCTGCGCCCGGGCAGGGCCCGCTCGGCGCTGATCATCTGGGATTTGCTGCTTCCGAACATGGGGGACCTCGGCTCTGGTTCTTGAAGGCCTATACGGACATAGACCTATATAGAGATGCGTCTATTACGCTTCAAGCCCCACGCTTGGCGGCCTTCTTGTAGAGGGCCTTGATGCGCTTCAGGTCCACCGCGGGCTTGGGGTAGCCCATCTTGAGCTCGTCCAGGTGCTCCACCACGATGCGCGCCACCGCCAGGTTGCGGAACCACTTGTGGTCCGCCGGGATCACGTACCAGGGGGCATGGGCGGTGCTGCATTCGCGCAGCGCCTCCTCGTAGGCCTTGCTGTAGTCGTGCCAGTGCTCGCGCTCCGCGAAGTCGCCTGCGCTGAGCTTCCAGTGCTTGGCAGGATCGTCGAGCCGCGCCTTGAGGCGCTTTAGCTGCTCAGCTTTGGAGATGTGCAGGAAGAACTTGAGCACCAGGGTGTCGTGCTCCACCAGCTCCTTCTCGAAGCTGTCGATGCGCTTGTAGCGCTTCGACCAGACGGACTTGGGCACCAGGTCGTGGACCCGCACCACCAGCACGTCCTCGTAATGGGAGCGGTTGAAGATCACCACCTCGCCGGCGGCGGGCGCATCCCGGTGCGCGCGCCAGAGGAAGTCGTGGGCGGCCTCCTCCGCGGAGGGCTGGCGGAAATGCGCCACCCGACAACCTTGCGGGTTCATGGCCCCCAGCACGTGGTTGATGGTGCCGTCCTTGCCACCGGTGTCGAGGGCCTGGAGCACGATGAGCAGCGAGTGCTTCTGGTTGACCCACAAGAGGTCCTGGAATTCGCGCAGGCGATGCTGGTAATGGTCCAGCTGGGCCTTGGCTTCCTCTTCGCTCTCGAGCTTGTCGGTGAAATCGGGGGCTTGGTCCGACAGCTTGAACTTGCTGCCGGGTTTGACGCGGAATCGCTTGCGGTAGTCCATGGCGGCTACCTTAGCGCGTCGGGGAGGAACCTACCGGGCAGGGCGTCACGCCCTGCCCGGTAGGTCATCTTGAGGCTCAGGCCGCGGCGGCGACCGCAGCTTTCTTGAGCTGCAGGCGGGCGTCGAGGCTGTAGCTACCGGCACCGCAGGCGGCGACGTACAGGAAGCCGCCGGTGAGGGCCATGTTCTTCATGAAGTCGATGAGCTGCACGAAGTCGTCGTCATGCAGGTGCACCAGGAAGGCGGAGAGCACGCAGAACAGGGCCAGCGAGATGGCCGCCTTGCGGGTGTGGAAACCCACCAGGATCAGCAGGCCGCCGCCCACTTCCCAGGCCACCAGCACGGGCTTGAGGGAATTGGGCACGCCCCAGTCGGCGACATAATTGTGGATGCTGGAAAGGCTCATGAGGCGGCCGTAGCCGGTCCAGAAGAACATGGCCGCGAGCATCACGCGGCCGAGCAGCATGGCGAGGTTCTGCATCAGCATGGTCGTCACTCCCAAGTCATTCGTATAGTGGCCTACCCCATTGGCGGCCGGCCTATAGCTTACTGCACGGGAGCCCGCAGTGGTCGTCCGACATATATATAGGGCCTCCGAGGCCGGAAAACCCCGGAGGCACGATACGACCTATCGGTCTCAGGCGGCGGCCTTCTCGGCCTGGAGCGCAGCCTTGACCTTGGGACGATCCGCCACGCGCTGGCGGAACTCCGAGAGGTTCTTCCACTTGGACAGGTCGATGCCCACGTTGTTCGACCAGCCGGTGACGGTGAACAGGTAGCCGTCGGCCACCGTGAACTGCTCGCCCATCAGGAACTTATGGCCGGCGAAGTGCTTGTCCAGCTCGTCGAAGCGCTTGCCCAGCTTGTCCTTGAACACGGCCTTGGCCTCGTCCGCCAGCGCCGGGTTGAACAGGGGGCTGTAGGTCTTGTGAATCTCGCTGCTGACGAAGGTCAGCCACTCGTTGGCGCGCAGGCGGTCCACGGTGCCGGTCTTGGGGATCACGGCGGATTCCGGCTTCTGGTCGCCGATGAACTGCAGCAGCGCCGCGCCTTCGGTGAACACCTCGCCGCTGTCCAGCTGCAGGGCCGGCACGTAGCCGCGCGGGTTGATCTTGTAGAAGTCGCTGCCGTCCTTGAGAGTGTGGCTCTTGGTGTCGACACGCACCAGCTCGACGGGCGCGCCGGCTTCGTGGAAGGCGATGATGGAAGCCTGGGAACAGGCGCCGGGGGAGAAATACAGTTTCATCTCAGATGCTCCTTGGGTCTTGGTGTTGTGTCTGGAAAGAGGACGGCTCAGGCCACGGCCGCTTCGGCCAACGCCGGATAGTCGACGTAACCCTTGGGACCGGGCGAATAGAAGCTGGCCGGGTCCGCCTTGGCGAGCTCCGCGCCGCTGGTGAAACGCTGCACCAGGTCCG
>DASXYJ010000286.1:0-15708 GCA_036502565.1 Gammaproteobacteria bacterium | reverse complement strand
TGCGTGAAGGTCTCGCCCATGCGCCGGTCACCGCCGGTCGCCTGATCGTGGGCGAGGGCATGCACGGCTCACGTCTGATAGATGACACCTATAACGCGAACCCCTTGTCACTGAATGCCGCCGCGGAGTTCGCGGTGAGCTTAGGAGGCCACGCCTGGCTCGCCCTGGGCGACATGGGCGAACTCGGCCCCTCCACGGAGCGGCTGCATGCCGAGAGCGGCGCGCGCCTGCGCGCCATCGGCATCGAGCGGCTCTATGCCACCGGCCCCATGAGCCGCCATGCGGCGGAGGCTTTCGGCCAGGAGGCCCGCTGGTTCGAGAACCAGGAGGCTTTGAGCCGCGCGCTGCGCTCCGAGTTGAAGTCCGGCGTGACGCTGCTGGTGAAAGGTTCCCGCTCCATGCGCATGGAGCGCGTGGTGGAAGCCCTGCGTAGCCCCACCTCGCCCAAGACCGCCAACGGAGACCACTGATGCTGCTGCTGCTCGCAGACTACCTCAGCCACTACGTCTCCGTGTTCCGGGTGTTCTCGTACCTGACGCTGCGGGCCATCCTCGGTGTGCTCACGGCCCTGAGCTTCTCCTTCATCATGGGCCCGGCCATGATCCGCTGGCTCACGGTGGTGAAGGTTGGGCAGAGCGTGCGCAGCGACGGCCCCAAGTCGCACCTCTCCAAGGCCGGCACCCCCACTATGGGCGGTACCCTGATACTCGCCGCCATCTTCATCGCCACGCTGCTGTGGGGCGACCTGCACAACCGCTACATCTGGATCCTGCTCGGGGTCACGGTGGCCTTCGGCGCCATCGGCTTCGCCGACGACTACCTGAAGCTGGTGCTGAAGAACTCCAAGGGCCTGGCGGCGCGCTACAAGTACTTCTGGCAGTCGCTGTTCGGCCTGGGCGTGGCCCTGGCCCTGTACTACAGCCACAGCGAGGCGGCGGAGATCGACTACATCCTGCCGTTCTTCAAGTCCGTGGCGCTGCCGCTGGGCGCGCTGATGTTCGTCATCATCACCTACCTGGTGGTGGTGGGCGCCAGCAACGCCGTGAACCTCACCGACGGCCTCGATGGCCTCGCCATCATGCCGGCGGTGCTGGTGGGTGGCGCGCTGGGTGTGTTCGGCTATGCCTCCGGCAACTTCAACTTCGCCCACTATCTGTCCATCCCCTACCTGCCGGGCGCCGGCGAGGTGGTGGTGTACTGCGGCGCCCTGGTGGGCGCGGGTCTCGGCTTCCTCTGGTTCAACGCCTATCCCGCCCAGGTGTTCATGGGCGACGTGGGCGCGCTGGCGCTGGGCGCCGCGCTCGGCACGCTCGCGGTGATCGTGCGCCAGGAGATCGTGCTGTTCATCATGGGCGGCGTCTTCGTCATGGAGACGGTGTCGGTGATCCTGCAGGTGGGCTCCTTCAAGCTCACCGGCAAGCGCATCTTCCGCATGGCGCCGCTGCACCACCATTTCGAGCTCAAGGGCTGGCCGGAACCGCGCGTGATCGTGCGCTTCTGGATCATCACGGTGATCCTGGTGCTGGTGGGCCTCTCCACCCTGAAGGTGAGATAGATGGGCTACGCCGCCACGCAGCGCAGGACTCGCACGCTGATAGTCGGCCTCGGCAAGACCGGGCTGTCCTGCGCGCGTTTCCTGGCGGCCCGCGGCGAGGAGATCGCCGTCACCGACAGCCGCGAGCGGCCGCCGGGCTTGGCCGACCTGCGTGAGGCGCTGCCGGATGCGGCGGTGTTCCTGGGCGGTTTCTCGGAGGACGCATTGAAGCGCGCCGACCGGGTGGTGCTGTCGCCGGGCGTCGCCGCCAACAGTCCCTTCGTCGCCAAGGCCCGGGCCCAAGGCCTGCCGGTGCTGGGCGACATCGAGCTCTTCGCCCACTACGCCCACGCGCCCGTCGTCGGCATCACCGGCGCCAACGGCAAGAGCACCGTGACCACGCTGCTCGGCCTCATGGCCGAGCGCGCCGGCAAGAAAGCGCGCGTCGGCGGCAACCTGGGCACGCCGGCTCTCGACCTGCTGGCCAAGGATGAGCCGGACCTCTATGTGCTGGAGCTCTCCAGCTTCCAGCTGGAGATCACCGATTCGCTGCCCTGCGTCGCGGCCACGGTGTTGAACCTCTCGCCGGATCACATGGACCGCTACCAGGGCATGCAGGACTACGCCGCCGCCAAGGCGCGCATCTTCCGCCATTGCCGCACCGCGGTGCTGAACCGCGAAGACAGCTGGGTGCAGGGCATGGCCGCGGAGGTGAAGCGCCGCGTCAGTTTCGGCCTGGATGCGCCCAAGGGCGACGACTACGGCCTGCTGGGCGAGGGCGCGGAGCTCTGGATCGCCAAGGGCGGCGAGAAGCTCATCCCCGCGTCGGTGCTGCGTATCCAGGGCCGTCACAACTACGCCAACGCCATGGCGGCGCTGGCTCTCGGCGAAGCCTCGGGCCTGCCCATGGACGCCATGCTCCAGGAGCTGGGCGAGTTCCGCGGCCTGCCGCATCGCATGGAGTTCGTGACCGAATCCAGGGACGTCAGCTACTACGACGACTCCAAGGGCACCAACGTGGGCGCGACCCTCGCCGCAGTGCAGGGTGTGTCCCAGCCGCTGGTGCTCATCGCCGGCGGCGATGGCAAGGGCCAGGACTTCGCTCCACTGGCGGATGCCGTGGCGGGCAAGGCCCGGGCGCTGGTGCTGCTGGGCAAGGATGCGGCGTTGATCGAGAGCGCCATCGCGAATCGGGTGCCGGTGAGACGGGTCAAGGACATGGATGCGGCGGTATCGGCTGCCGCCGCGCTCGCACAGCCGGGCGACATGGTGTTGCTCTCGCCGGCCTGCTCCAGCCTGGACATGTTCGAGAACTTCGAGCATCGCGGCCGCGTGTTCGCGGCGGCGGTGCGGAGGCTCGCCGGTGAGTGACATGAAGCGCATCGCCGGCGACCAGGATGCCCGCGGCATCGACCTGCCGCTGCTGTTCCTGGCTGGGCTGATCCTCACCATCGGCCTCATCATGGTGGCCTCGGCCTCCATCTCGCTGGCGGACAAGACCACCGGCAGCCCGTTCTACTTCCTGACCCGGCAGATGGTATTCCTGGTGGTGGGCACGGGTTGCGGTGTGCTCATGTACAACCTGCCGCTGACCTGGTGGCAGCGCTCCGGTTACCTGCTGCTGATGCTGGCTTTCGCGCTCTTGCTGATGGTGTTGGTGCCGGGCATCGGCCGCCGCATCAACGGCAGCATGCGCTGGGTGGTGATGGGTTCCTTCCACCTGCAGGTATCCGAGGTGGCGCGCCTGCTCATCTTCGTCTACCTGGCCGGCTACATCGTCCGGCGCGGTGACGAGCTGGCGGCGGGGCTCAAGGGTTTCGTGAAGCCCATGCTGCTCATCGCCTGCGCGGGACTGATGCTGCTCGTGGAGCCGGATTTCGGCGCCACCCTGGTGCTCACCTGCACCGCGCTCGCCATGCTGTTCTTAGGGGGAGCGCGCCTCAAGGACTTCGGGCTCTGCGCCGGCATCGCCGCCGTGGCGGCCTTGGCGCTGGTGCTGCTCTCGCCCTATCGCCTGGCGCGGCTCACGGGCTTCCTGCATCCCTGGGCGGATCCATTTGATACAGGTTTTCAATTGACGAACTCCCTCATCGCCATCGGACAGGGGCAGCTCTTCGGCGTGGGCCTGGGCGAGAGCGTGCAGAAGCTCTTCTACCTTCCAGAAGCCCACACCGACTTCGTGTTCGCCGTCACCGCCGAGGAGTTCGGCCTGATGGGTTCCTTGGGCGTCATCTGCCTGTACCTGGCGCTCACCTGGCGCACCATCCTGCTGGCGCGCCGCGCCGCCAAGCGCGAGCAACTGTTCGGCGCTTATCTCGCCTTCGGCATCGGCATCTGGATCGGCCTGCAGGCCTTCATCAACGTCGGCGTGAACATGGGCGTGCTGCCCACCAAGGGCCTGACCCTGCCGCTCATGAGCTACGGCGGCAGCAGCCTGATCGTGAGCTGCGCCGCCATCGGCCTGTTGATGCGCGTGGACCGCGAGACCCGCGAAGGCGGTAAGTGGAAGTCCGAATCCAAGGAGGCGGCCGCATGAACCGCACTCCCAGTTTCATCATCATGGCTGGCGGCACTGGGGGGCATGTGTTCCCGGCTCTCGCCGTCGCAGACGTGTTGCGCGCCAAGGGTCATCCGGTGACCTGGATCGGCACCCGCCAGGGTTTGGAAGCCCGCGTAGTACCGGCCGCTGGCATCCCCATGGAATGGATCGACGTGGGCGGCGTGCGCGGCAAGGGCGCTGCGACCCTGCTCAAGGCGCCCTTCGTGTTGAGCCGGGCGCTGTTGCAGGCCATGGCTATCTTCCGCCGCCTGCAGCCTGCCGCGGCACTCGGCATGGGCGGTTTCGCCAGCGGTCCCGGCGGCCTCGCCGCGCGGCTCACGGGTTGCCCGCTGGTGCTGCACGAGCAGAATGCGGTGCCCGGATTCACCAACCGTGCGCTGAGCCATGTCACCAAGAACGTCTTGGAAGGTTTCCCCGGCGCCTTCGCGCCGAGCCGTCACGCGGAGCACGTGGGCAATCCGGTGCGTGACGCCATCGCCGCGCTGCCCCCGCCGGAACAGCGTTTCGCCAAGCGCAAGGGCCGCAAGCACCTGCTGGTGATCGGTGGCAGCCAGGGCGCCAAGCCCTTGAACGAGAGTCTGCCGGCAGCCATCGCGCAGCTCAGCGCCAAGCTGCGCCCCGAGGTGCTGCACCAGACCGGCGCCCGGGATGCGGAGAGCGTGCAGGCCCGATACCAGGAACTGGGTGTCGAGGCGCGAGTCGCGTCCTTCATCGAGGACATGGCCGCGGCCTATGCCTGGGCCGACCTCGCGGTGTGCCGTTCCGGCGCCCTCACCATCGCGGAACTCGCCGCGACGGGACTGGCTTCGCTGCTGGTGCCCTTCGCCGCGGCGGTGGACGATCACCAGACCAAGAATGCGGCCTACCTCGTGGACGAGGGCGCGGCACGGCTGGTGGCGCAGAAGGACGCGACGCCCGCGGCGCTGGCGGTGCAGCTGCAAGAACTCCTGGGGGACCGCGATCTGCTGCTGGAGATGGCCAAGCACGCGCGCTCCGCTGCCCGCACCGATGCGGCCAAGAAGGTCGCGCAGCGCTGCCTCGCGGCGGGAGGGCTGTCATGAGCAACCTCATGCGCCGCATCCGCAACATCCATTTCGTGGGCATCGGCGGCGCCGGCATGGGCGGCATCGCCGAGGTCCTCATCAACCTGGGTTACCAGGTGCGCGGCTCGGATCTCAAGTCCGGCGCCGTGACCCATCACCTGCAATCCCTGGGCGCGCGGATCATGATCGGCCACGATCCCGCCAACGTGACGGATGCGGACGTGGTGGTGATATCCACCGCGGTCTCCGCCGACAACCCCGAGGTCGCCGAGGCCCGCGCCCGCCGTATCCCGGTGGTGCGCCGCGCCGAGATGCTGGCGGAGCTGATGCGCTTCCGCTTCGGTATCGCCATCGCCGGCACCCACGGCAAGACCACCACCACCAGCCTGGTGGCTAGCGTGCTCTCCGAGGGAGGCCTCGATCCCACCTTCGTCATCGGCGGCAAGCTGCTCTCCGCCGGCACCCATGCGCGTCTCGGCACCGGCAGCTACCTGGTGGCGGAAGCCGACGAGAGCGACGCCTCCTTCCTGCACCTGCAGCCGCTCATGGCGGTGGTGACCAACATCGATGCGGATCACCTCGGCACCTACGGCGGCGACTTCGCGCGCCTCTCCGCCACCTTCGTCGAGTTCCTGCAGCACCTGCCGTTCTACGGCCTCGCGGTACTGTGCGTGGACGACCCGGAGCTGCGGCGCCTGTTGCCCGTGATCGGCCGGCCCGTCATCACCTACGGTGTCGCCGAGGACGCGGACTTCCGCGCCACCGACGTGCGCCGCGAGGGCCGCGTGACCCACTTCCAGGCCTGGATGCCGAAGCGCGCCAAGCCCCTGGACGTGCGTCTCAACCTGGCGGGCCGCCACAACGTGTTGAACTCACTGGCCGCCATCGCCATCGCCCATGACCTCGGCATCTCGGACGAGATGATCCTGAAGGCCCTGGCTGAGTTCCAGGGCGTGGGCCGCCGTTTCCAGATCCAGGGCGAGGTGGAGACCCGCTACGGCCGCATCCTGCTGGTGGACGACTACGGCCATCATCCGCGCGAGCTGGCCGCGACCATCCAGGCCGCCCGCGAAGGCTGGCCGGAGCGCCGCCTGGTGGTGGCCTTCCAGCCCCATCGTTTCACCCGCACCCGCGACCTCTTCGAGGACTTCGCCGAGGTGCTGTCGCAGGTCGACGTGCTGTTGCTCACAGAAGTCTATGCGGCGGGTGAACAGCCCATCGCCGGTGCCGATAGCCGCGCCCTGGCGCGTGCCATCCGCAACCGCGGCCGCGTGGACCCGGTGTTCGTGAACCGGGCCCAGGAGCTGCCCCAGGCACTCGCCACGGTGCTGAAGGACGGCGACCTCTTGCTGACCCTGGGCGCCGGCGACATCGGCGCCGTGTCCACCGAACTGCCCGCCTGGCTCAACCAGACCCTGCGCAACCCGGAGGCCGGATGAACGCCCGCAAGCCCGATCAGCCCGTGAAGTTCTGGCGCAAGCGCAGCGTGGTGCTGGGCGCCGCGGCCGGCGTGGTGCTCGCGGCCGGCATCGGCCTCCTGGCCTGGCTCGCGCGGCCGGTGCTGGTGGGCCCGAAGCTCGCCACCCTCACCATCGGCGGCAAGCTCAGCCACGTGGACGCCAACGCAGTGCGCGCGGCGGTGATCCCGAACCTGGGCAGCGGTTTCTTCACCACCCACGTGGACCGCATCGGCGACGCGGTGGATGCCTTGCCCTGGGTCGCCGAGGCGCAGGTGCGCCGCGAATGGCCCCACACCCTGCGGGTGGACATCGTCGAGGAAGTGCCGGTGGCGCGCTGGAACGGCGACGGCCTCATGGACGCCCGCGGCAAGGTCTTCACTCATTCCAGCGATAAGGCTTTCGCCGCGCTGCCGGCGCTCTCGGGCCGCGACGACGAGGCCCAGGACGTGCTGGCCCAGTACGACATCCTGGTGGGCCTGGTTTCCTCCCGCGGCATCGCCATCGCCGCGCTCAGCGTCGATGCGCGCGGCGCCGCCACGGTGCAGCTGGACGACGGCATCGAAGTGCGCCTCGGGCGCGAGGACGCCACCGGGCGCCTGGCGCGCTTCAGCGCCGTGGCGCTGCCGGCGCTCTCCGCCAAGCTCGCGGCGGTGGCTTACGTGGACATGCGTTACACCAACGGTTTCGCGGTGGGCTGGAAGGCCGCGGCCGGATCAACGAAGCAGGGGGCCTGATGCTGATGGCGAAGCGACCCGATAAGCGCCTGATCGTCGGACTCGACGTCGGCACCTCCAAGGTGGTGGCCATCGTCGGCGAGATCCTCCCCGAAGGCGGGGTGGAGATCGTCGGCATCGGCTCGCACCCCTCGCGCGGCCTGAAGAAGGGCGTGGTGGTGAACATCGAGTCGACGGTGCAGAGCATCCAGCGTGCCATCGCGGAAGCCGAACTCATGGCCGGCTGCCAGATCCACTCAGTCTACACCGGCATCGCCGGCAGCCACGTGCGCAGCCTCAACTCCCACGGCGTGGTGGCGATCCGCGACAAGGAGTGCACCGGAGGCGACGTGGAGCGGGTCATCGACGCGGCCCGCGCCGTGTCCATCCCCGCCGACCAGAAGATACTGCACGTATTGCCTCAGGACTTCATCATCGACGGTCAGGACGGCATCCGCGAGCCCATCGGCATGTCCGGCGTGCGCCTGGAGGCGCGCGTGCACATCGTCACCGGCGCCGCCAGCGCCGCCCAGAACATCGTGCGCTGCGTGGAGCGCTGCGGGCTCAAGGTCGACGATGTGATCCTGGAGCAGCTGGCCTCCAGCTACGCGGTGCTGAACGAGGACGAGAAGGACCTGGGCGTGTGCCTGGTGGACATCGGTGGCGGCACCACCGACATCGCGGTGTTTACCGACGGCGCCATCCGCCACACCGCGGTGATCCCCATCGCCGGCGACCAGGTCACCAACGACATCGCCGTGGCGCTGCGCACCCCGACGCACCACGCCGAGGAGATCAAGATCAAGTACGCCTGCGCGCTGCCGCAGCTGGCCAGCGCCGACGAGACCATCGAGGTGCCGAGCGTGGGCGAGCGCCCGCCGCGGCGCCTGGCGCGCCAGACGCTCGCCGAAGTGGTGGAGCCGCGCTACGAGGAGTTGTTCAGCCTGATCCAGGCGGAACTGCGCCGCAGCGGTTTCGAGGAGCAGATCCCGGCGGGCATCGTGCTCACCGGCGGCAGCTCGAAGATGGAAGGCGCGGTCGATCTGGCCGAGGAAGTGTTCCATGCGCCGGTGCGGCTGGGTTCGCCCCAGTACGTGTCCGGGCTGGTGGATGTGGTGCGCAACCCGATCCACTCCACCGGCGTCGGCCTGCTGCTGTTCGGCGCCCAGAGCCTGCCGGCCGGAGGCGGCCCGCAGCGCGCCCCCAGCGGCGTGACCGAGATGTGGGATCGCATGAAGCAATGGTTCCAGGGTTCGTTTTGAGAGGGCTGCGGCGCTGCCCCGGGAGGGCGGCGGCCGCGGGATGAGGGCTCAGAGAGATTCGATTCTTATATATATAGATAGAGGAGACCGGACATGTTCGAACTAATGGATGACATGGCCCAGAACGCGGTGATCAAGGTGGTGGGCGTGGGCGGCGGTGGCGGCAACGCCATCCAGTACATGGTGTCCCAGGGCATCGAGGGCGTCGACTTCGTCGCCATCAATACCGACGCCCAGGTGCTGCGCAAGGCCAACGCCAAGACCACCCTGCAGATCGGCGGCAGCTTCACCAAGGGTCTCGGCGCTGGCGCCAACCCGGACGTGGGCCGCCAGGCGGCGCTGGAAGACCGCGACCGCATCGAGGAGGTGCTGAAGGGCGCCGACATGGTGTTCATCACCGCCGGCATGGGCGGCGGCACCGGCACCGGCGCCTCGCCGGTGGTGGCGCAAGTGGCGAAGGAGATGGACATCCTGGTGGTGGCGGTGGTCACCAAGCCCTTCGGCTTCGAGCGCAACAAGCGCATGGCGGCCGCGGAGAAGGGCATCGCCGAGCTCAGCCAGTATGTCGACTCGCTGATCGTGATCCCCAACGACAAGCTGGCCACGGTGCTGGGCCGCGAGATCACCCTGCTCAACGCCTTCCAGTCCGCCAACGAGGTGCTGCTGGGCGCGGTGCAGGGCATCGCCGACATCATCACCCGGCCCGGCCTCATCAATGTGGACTTCGCCGACGTGCGCACGGTCATGTCGGAGATGGGCATGGCCATGATGGGCACCGGCGGGGCGGTGGGCGAAGGCCGCGCCAAGCGCGCTGCAGAAGCGGCGCTCTCGAGCCCCCTGCTGGAGGACGTGAACTTCGCCGGCGCCAAGGGCGTGCTGGTGAACATCACCGCCGGCATGGACCTCACCATCGGCGAGCTGGAAGAAGTGGGCGCGGCGGTGGAAGCCTTCGCCGACGAGAACGCCACGGTGGTGGTGGGCACGGTGCTGGACCCGTCCATGAGCGGCGAGATCAAGGTCACGGTGGTCGCCACCGGACTCGGCCGCGCGGCCCACGCGGTGAAGCAGCCCCCGCTGCATCACGCCAAGCCGGCCGCGGTCGCGGCTGCGCCCCAGGCTCCGGCCCCTGCGCCGCAGCCCGAGGTGCAGCAGACCCCGATGATCCAGGTGCTGAAGGCCACCGGCACCGATGGCGGACACCCGGACTGGAAGCGCCTGGAGCGCCCGACCTTCGAGCGCCGCCAGCGCGAGGACGGACCGGATGTGTCGGACCAGGCCTATCTGGACATCCCGGCCTTCCTGCGTCGCCAAGCCGACTGAGTCCACGCGGGGCTGAGCGGACAGTACCCCAGCCCCGCGCCTGAACCTTGGGTCCAGGCGCGGGGGGATGGTATAATTTGCACCACTTAGCCGCAGGAGCGGCAGGCTTGGGCGCCTGCTGCAGGGCCCTGCGGAACCACGCAGCTCCAGGGACCACCATCACGATGCTCAAACAACGGACGCTCAAGAACAGCATCCGCGCGACGGGCGTCGGCCTCCACACCGGCGAGAAGGTCTACATGACCTTGCGCCCGGCGGTCCCCAACACCGGCGTCGTGTTCCGCCGTGTCGACCTGGATCCCCCCACCGAGGTGCATGCCAACGCGCTGGCCGTGACCGAGACCATGCTCGGCACCACCATCACCGAGGGCCATGCCAAGGTCTCCACCATCGAACATCTGCTGTCAGCCCTGGCGGGGCTCGGCATCGACAACTGCTACGTGGACCTGTCCGCGGCCGAAGTGCCGATCATGGACGGCAGCGCCGGACCCTTCGTGTTCCTGGTGCAGTCCGCCGGCATCGAGGAGCAGAACGCGCACAAGCGCTTCATCCGCATCAAGAGCCCGGTCGAGGTCCGCGACGGCGACAAGTGGGCGCGCTTCGAGCCCTTCGACGGCTTCAAGGTGACGTTCCAGATCGACTTCGAACACCCGGTGTTCAAGAAGCACACCCAGACCGCGACCGTGGATTTCTCCACCACCTCCTTCGTCAAGGAAGTGAGCCGTGCCCGCACCTTCGGCTTCATGCGCGACATCGAGATGCTGCGCCAGAAGCACCTCACGCTCGGCGCCTCCCTGGACAACGCCATCGCGCTCGACGACTACCGCATCCTCAACGAGGACGGCCTGCGCTACGAAGACGAGTTCGTGAAGCACAAGATCCTGGATTCGATCGGTGACCTGTACCTGCTCGGCCACAGCCTGATCGGCGCCTTCAGCGCCTACAAGTCCGGCCATGGGCTGAACAACATGCTGCTGCGGCAGATGCTCAAGCAGAAGGACTGTTGGGAAGAGGTGACTTTCGACGATCCGGCCACCGCGCCCATCTCCTACCTGGCGCCTGCCCACGCTTTCTGACCTGACCTGACCTGAGCAGGTCCTAAGAACCAAGAATAACGGTCGATCTTTTAACTGCGCGGCTTGTTGCCGCGGGCCAGACGTCTCAAGGAGTCGGCCAGGGACGCGTCTTCGATGCCGTCGGCGGTACTCTCCAGGAGCCGCTGGGTGTCGGAGGAGAGCGTCTTCGGTGCGGGCCGCGGCGGCACGCCGGGTTTGGGGTCCGGGAGGACCTTGAGCTTCAGGGTATGACAGGGCTGCCGGGAGGCGGCCTGCACCGAGGCGAGCAGCGCCTGGTGCTGATAGCGCAGGGTGGTGGTCCATGCCGCGCTGTCCATGAACAGGGTCAGGACGCCGTCCTTGAGGTCGGCGCCCAGGCAATGGGGTGCGGTGTCCGCGTCCAGGGAACGCAGCACGCACTGACGCAGGGCTTCCAGCCTGCGGGCTTCCGCGGTGAGCGACGTGAGATGCGCGCTCATGGTGGAGAGCACACCGGATAGAGTGTTAGGGCGCTTGGGCTTCATCCATAGATGGTAAGCCAGAAGCGCATGGGAATTCTGCGGGGTAGTCGGGATGAACCTGATCGTATTCAATCGCCATGGCGAGGCGCGCCAGCTGAACCTGACCCACCCCCTGGTGGCGGGCGGCCTGTCCGCGGCGCTGTTCCTGGCCTGCGCGGGCATATTCGCCGCAGGCTACTACACCTCCGACCGCGTGGCGGAGTCACGTGCCGCCGCCAATCCGGTGCAGATGCAGATCAAGGCCCAGGCCGACGAGATCGCACGCACCAAGCGCGATGCCCAGGCCGACATCGACGCCATGTCCGCCAAGCTCGCGGTGCTGCAGGCCCACGTGATGCGCCTGGACGCCATGGGCTCCCAGCTCACCAACCTCGCGGGCTTCAAGCGCGGCGAGTTCGATTTCAGCAAGGAACCGCCCCAGGGCGGTCCGGAAGTGCAGGGCGTGGTGCAGCACACCAGCGCCCGGGACTTCATGGCCGAGCTGGACCAGCTCTCGAGCAAGGTCCAGGACCGGGAACAGAAGCTGGGGGTGCTTGAAAACCTGCTGCTGGACCGCAATGTACAACTGGCGGCCCAGCCCAACGGCCCGCCGGTCCCGGACGGCTACATCTCGTCCCTGTTCGGCATGCGGGTGGACCCCTTCGATGGGGACCTCTCCATGCACAGCGGCATGGACTTCGCCGGCACGGAGGGCGAGCCGGTACGGGCGGTGGCGGCAGGCGTGGTGACCTGGGCGGGGGACCGTTCCGGTTACGGCAACCTGGTGGAGATAGACCACGGCAACGGCTACGCCACCCGCTATGGACATAACGAGTCGATCCTGGTGCACGTGGGCCAGATCGTGAAGAAGGGGGAGGAGATCTCGCTGATGGGGTCCACCGGCCGGTCCACCGGGCCCCACGTGCATTTCGAAGTCCTTTACAATGGCGTCGCCGTGGATCCGGCCCGCTTCGTGAAGGGCGCCGGGACCAAGGTGGCCGTGCTGTCCAAGAGCCAGGACTAGGTCCTACCGTCTCCTGCCCGCGCCGGCCAGGGCCGGCGCCGGGCGATACCCCGGACGAACTCTCCACGGTGCGACGCACCGCCGCGGCATCGCGGCCATACATATATATGACGCGTGTCCGTTCCTAAAGACACGCCGGACAGAAGAAGGCATATGGTAGGCAACATCTTCAAGCGCATCATCGGCAGCCGCAACGACCGCCTGGTGCGCGGCATGCGCCGCGAGGCAGCCAGGGTCAACGCCCTGGAACCCACCATCCAGGCGCTCAGCGACGAGGCCCTCAAGGCCAAGACCGCGGAGTTCCGCAAGCGCCACGCGGGCGGCGAGTCCCTGGACGACATCCTGCCGGAAGCCTTCGCCTGCGTGCGCGAGGCCGCGCGCCGGCGCCTGGGGATGCGCCACTTCGACGTGCAGCTCATCGGCGGCATGGTGCTGCATCGCGGCAAGATCGCCGAGATGCGCACCGGCGAAGGCAAGACCCTGGTGGCGACCTTGGCCGCCTACCTGAACGCCATCCCCGGCAAGGGCGTGCACGTCATCACCGTGAACGACTACCTGGCCCAGCGCGACGCCAACTGGAACCGTCCCGTGTTCGAGGCCCTGGACATGACCGTGGGCGTGGTGCTCTCGGGGCAGGACCCGGAGACCAAGCGCGGCGCCTATAACGCCGACATCACCTACGGCACCAACAACGAGTTCGGCTTCGACTACCTGCGCGACAACATGGCCTTCCGCCTGGAAGGCAAGGTGCAGCGCGGGCTGTTCTACGCCATCGTCGACGAGGTGGACTCCATCCTCATCGACGAGGCCCGCACCCCACTCATCATCTCCGGCGCGGTGGACGACACCACCGAGCTGTACCGCAAGATCGACGCCGTGATCCCGCGCCTCAGCCGCCAGCAGGAGGAGGAAGGCCCGGGCGACTACAGCGTGGACGAGAAGGCCAAGCAGGTGTACCTCACCGAGGACGGCCACCAGCACCTCGAGGAGATCCTGGGCCGCGAGGGCCTGATCGCCGAGGGCGGCTCGCTCTACGACAACGCCAACATCGGCCTGATGCACCACGTGAACGCCGGCCTGCGCGCCCACGCGCTGTTCAAGCGCGAGGTGGACTACATCATCAAGGACGGCGAGGTGGTGATCGTCGACGAGTTCACCGGCCGCACCATGCCGGGCCGCCGCTGGTCCGACGGTCTGCACCAGGCCATCGAGGCCAAGGAAGGCGTGAAGATCCAGTCCGAGAACCAGACGCTGGCGTCCATCACCTTCCAGAACTACTTCCGCATCTACAAGAAGCTGTCCGGCATGACCGGCACCGCCGACACCGAGGCTACCGAATTCCATGAGATCTATGGGCTGGAGGTGGTGGTCATCCCCACCAACCGGCCCATGGTGCGCCAGGATAACCCGGACCTCGTGTACCTCTCCCAGAAGGAGAAGTTCAAGGCGGTCATCGCCGACATCCGCGACTGCATGGCCCGCGGCCAGCCGGTGCTGGTGGGCACGGGCTCCATCGACATGTCCGAGCAGCTCTCCGCGCTGCTGAAGAAGGAAGCCATCCCGCACCAGGTGCTGAACGCCAAGCAGCACGCCCAAGAGGCGCAGATCATCGCCCAGGCGGGCCGTCCCGGCGCCGTCACCATCGCCACCAACATGGCCGGCCGCGGCACCGACATCGTGCTGGGCGGCAGCCTGGAAGCCGAGCTGCACGCGCTGCCCCCGGAAGCGGACGAGGCCGAGAAGGCACGCGTGAAGGCGGCCTGGCAGCAGCGCCATGACCAGGTACTGGCCTCCGGCGGCCTCCACATCGTGGGCAGCGAACGCCATGAGTCGCGCCGCATCGATAACCAGCTGCGCGGCCGCTCCGGCCGCCAGGGCGATCCCGGCTCCAGCCGCTTCTACCTGTCGCTGGACGACAACCTGATGCGCATCTTCGCCGGCGACCGGGTCAAGGCGCTGATGCAGCGCTTCGGCGTGCAGGACAGCGAGGCCATCGAGCACCCCTGGGTCACCAAGGCCGTCGAGAACGCACAGCGCAAGGTGGAAGCCCACAACTTCGATATCCGCAAGTCGCTGCTGGAGTACGACGACGTCGCCAACGACCAGCGCAAGGTGATCTACGGCCAGCGCGACGAACTCCTGGAGGCCGCCGACATCCACGATACGGTGCAGACCGTGATGATGGATGTGATGAACGGCATCATCGACGAATACATCCCGCCCCAGAGCGTGGAGGAGCAGTGGAACATCCCCGGCCTGACCCAGGCCCTGGAGCGCGAGTTCCTGCTGAAGCTGGACATCCAGGGTTGGCTCGACAAGGAGCCGGAACTGCACGAGGAACCGCTCAGGGCGCGCATCCAGAAGGCGCTCTTGGACGCTTACGAAGCCAAGGCCCAGCAGGTCGGCCCCGATGTGATCCGCTACTTCGAGAAGGAGATCATGCTCCGCAACCTCGACAGCCTGTGGCGCGAGCACCTGGCCAACATGGACTACCTGCGCCAGGGCATCCACCTGCGCGGCTACGCCCAGGTGGACCCGCGCCGCGAGTACAAGCGCGACGCCTTCGAGATGTTCTCGCGCATGCTGGATCGCCTCAAGTTCGACGTGGTGGGCATCCTCACCAAGGTGCAGGTACGCACCCAGGAAGACGTGGCTGCCATGGAAGAGGAGCGTCGCCGGGTGCGCGCCATGCAGTTCCAGCACGCGGAGGCGCCCAGCGTCACCGCGCAGCCGGCGCCGGATGAGGCGCCGGCTGCAGCTCCGGCCCGTGGCGCCGCCCCCGCCGCGGCGGCCGCCGTCGCGCCCTTCGTGCGGGAGACCGCTAAGGTGGGCCGCAACGATCCTTGCCCCTGCGGTTCCGGCCTCAAGTACAAGCAGTGCCACGGAAAGCTGTGAGCTGATCTAAATGTCCGGACTCGCTTTCCGTTCCGCATCCTTGCTCCACGGAAAGCCCGGCCGCGACATCCTGTCGCGGCGTTCGCAGCGGTGCTGCGAACCCGCTTCGCGCACGGTGCATCCCTGCACCGCGTGATGTTTTAGCAGAGAGGAGAGCTACTCTGTCCCTCCCTCGCATCCAGGTGGTGGCCGCGGTGCTGCGCGACCGTGCAGGCCGCGCGCTCATCGCCGAACGCCCCGTCGGCAGGCCCATGGCGGGCTGGTGGGAGTTCCCGGGCGGCAAGCTGGAAGCGGGCGAGGCCGCTTTCGAGGCGCTCAGGCGCGAACTCCAGGAAGAGCTCG
>DASXYJ010000285.1:0-6590 GCA_036502565.1 Gammaproteobacteria bacterium | reverse complement strand
TCGGTCGGCATGTTCGAGCATGTGGGGGTCAAGAACTACCCCGCCTACATGCAGGCGGTGCACCGCTGCCTGAAGCCGGACGGCCTCTCGCTGCTGCACTGCATCGGCGGCAACAAGAGCGTGCACGACACCGACCCCTGGATCGCCAAGTACATCTTCCCCAACGGCATGCTGCCCTCCATCAGCCAGATCGGCGACGCCATCGAGGGCCTGTTCGTGATGGAGGACTGGCACAACTTCGGCACCGACTACGACAAGACCCTGCTGGCCTGGCGCGACAACTTCGAGCAAAACTGGCAGCAGCTGTCGGGGCGTTTCGATGAGCGCTTCCGCCGCATGTGGCTGTTCTACCTCGACTCCTGCGCCGCCTCGTTCCGCGCCCGCAAGAACCAGCTGTGGCAGCTGGTGCTCTCGCCCGCCGGCGTGGCGGGTGGTTACGTAGCGCCGCGCTAGGGCAGGTGCAGGCCGCCGCCCGGTCCCGCTCATGACCCGCCGGGGCCGGCTGCGCATGGCCATCTTCCTGGCCGCGGTGGTGGCGATCGCGGTCTTCTATGCGGTGTTCGCGCGCCACTGGCTGTCCGTGGACAGCTTGCGCTCCCATCGCGACGCGCTGCTGCAGTTCACCGCGAGCCACTATTGGGAAGCGCTATGCCTCGCGACTGTGGGCTGCCTGGTGCTGGTGGCCCTGAGCGTGCCGGTCTCCGGCATCTTCATGCTGCTCTGCGGCATGCTGTTCGGGCGCGGGATCGGCACCGCGCTGATGGCGGTGGTCGTGTCCCTCGGCGCCACCCTGGCGGTGTTGATCGTCCGCTACCTGGCGCAGGACTTCGTGCGGGGCCGCCTGCGCGGGCGGCGCAAGGCGCAGAAACTGCTGCGCCAGCTGGGCCAGAACCAGGACAGTTATCTGCTGTTCTTGAGGGTCGCGCCGTGGTTTCCCTTCTGGCTGACAAACATCCTGTATGGACTCACCGCCATGCCGGCCTGGCGTTTCCTGCTGCTGACCCTGGTGGGCATCCTCCCGGATGCCTTCATCTACGACAACGTAGGCGCGCACCTGGCCACGCTCCGCTCCAGCCGCGACCTGCTCTCTCCTACCGGTATCCTGGCCCTGGCTCTCCTGGCGGTGCTGTGCCTCTGCCCTGTGCTCATCCACGAACTGCAACGCCGCAAGCTGCTGCGGCCCGGCTGGCCGTTGCGGCGTGCACAGGTGCGACACGCCAAATGACGAGGGCCGGCGGCTCTCGCCGTCGGCCCTCGCATGCCACTGGGTGGCTCTTAACGGTTGTTGCCGGTCCCGCCATGGCTGTGCTGGCCGCCCTTGCGCTGGGCCTCCTTGTCGACGGCGGCGCCGCGGGGCTGGTTGCTGCCGCTGCTGCTGCGGTCGCTCGCGGAGTCGTCGTCGGAGCTGCGGGTGCTGCGCTCGGTGCTCTCGCTGGAATCGTCATCCGAGGACGAGCCGCTATGGCTCTGCTGGCTGCCGGCGCGCTGGGTCTGCTTGTCCTGGTTGGCGGCCGCCTGCAAGCCCTTGTCGGCGTCCTGCTGGTCGCTGCCGGCGTTCTGCTGGTTCTGGTTCACGTCATTCTCGCTCATGGTGTGTCTCCTGATCCGTGGAGGGCGACTTCGTATGGCGTCCGCCGCGTGCCCTGGGGCGCGGGGACGACTTCCCCACCACGGCCGAAGTCGTGCTGCTGTGATGTGGGAATGTGGGCCCATTCTGCGCAGGGGCGGCGGCGCCACCGTGACGCGCGCCACAGACTCTCGACGACACATCCGATGTGACGCGCGCGTGCTGCCTTTCAGGTTTTTGCCGCGAGCGTGGTTGCTTCGCGCGTGAGCTGGCGGCGGAACCCGGGACTGTGGCCCACCACACAGACGCTGGCGGCGCGGGCAAATAGATTCGTCCCATCCACTCCGCATCGCCACGAGGAAGCCCACATGCCCGCTCAGAACAACCTCCGTACCCAGGTCACCCGCAAGATGTTCGATGCCGCGAAGCAGCAGCAGGACAAGCCCAAGGACGCAGTGGCCCTGCTCAAAGCCGATCACCAGGAAGCCAAGGAGCTCTACAAGAAGTTCTTCAAGGCCAAGACCGCGGCGCAGAAGAAGGAGCTGGCCGGCCAGCTTTGCCTCGCGCTGAGCGTGCACATGCGCATCGAGGAAGACATCTTCTACCCGGCCGTGGCCAAGGCCCTGAAGGAGAAGGACAAGCTGGTGGTGCCGGAGGCGCGCGTGGAGCACTCGAGCCTCAAGCGCCTCATCACCGAGGTGGAGGAGGCGCCGGAGGACGACGAGTTCGAGGCGCGGGTGCAGGTGATGTGCGAGTACACCACGCACCACGTCAAGGAGGAGGAGACCAAGATGTTCCCCAAGGCCAAGGCCAGCGGCGTGGACCTCGCGGACCTCGGCGAGCGGCTGCAGTACCGGAAGCTGGAACTCCTCAACCAGGTAGCCAGCAAGGCTTCCGGGCAGAAGCAGCCGCCCAAGCCCAGTTCGCTCTTCAAGCAGCGCGCCAGCCGGAGCAAGACCCGCGGCAACGGCACGCGCCAGCCATCGGCGCGCAGCTGATGGATAGCCGGCGGCACCTCGTGCCGCCGCTCCCAAGGGCGAGACCCGGGCATCAGCTTATGCCCCGGATCTCTCGGGGCCGCCGCCACGCTCCCTCGCGTGGTGGCGGCTGCCCTACTTAGCTCTTTCTCTTCCTCTTCTTCTTCCGGCGCGGGACTTTCTCCCCCTTCTTGCGGGCCTTGGACAGGCCGATGGCGATGGCCTGCTTGCGGCTCTTCACCTTGCCGTGCCGGCCCTTGCCGCTCTTGGCCTTGCCGCGCTTGGCGCGGTGCATCTCGCGGCCCACCGTGCTCTGTGCCTTCTTCGAATATCTCCGCTTGCGTTTCTTCTTCGCCATGGCTGGCTCCTCTTGGGTCATGGACCCCCTTGATAGCACTGGGGTCTGGCATGTGACCAATCCAGATACCGGAGTTTCCTGCTTATGTTTAAGGAGATTACCGGAGCGACATAAGCCCGGCGGCAGCGTAGCTTCGCAACATAAGGATGCAAGGAGCAACCGATGCCAAGCGCTGATCGAATCGCCCTGCAGGGCGCATGGACCCTGAGCGGCCGTTACTTCGGCTTCTGGGAAGGCGATGACCTGTGGTCCTGGCAGGGACGACACATCGGCCGGCTACGTGGCGCGGACATCTTCGCCCCGGACGGACGCTACATCGGCGAGATGATGGGTAACGGCCGCCTGGCGGCGCGTTCCCGCAAGCTCGGCACTTACGGAAACTCCTATATCGCCTGGTCGCCGCGCACCACCGTCATGCGCCTCCCGAGCGAGGATCCCGGCACCCAGCGTCCTGGCTTCGAGGACTTCCCGAGTCCCGACGAGTTCCAGCCGCCGGCGGTCGCGGCCCTGGCCTTCTACTCCTCCATCCCCTGCTGATCAGTCCAGCGCCTGCATGGCCCCGTCCAGCGGCAGGGCCACGCGGATGCCGGACTTCAACCTCCTTTATAGCCACCCAGCACCGGCAGGATCTCGCCGGTGATATAGCTCGAGCAGCAGGGCGCCGCCAGGAACACATAGGCCGGCGCGAGCTCCTCGGGTTGCGCGGCACGCTTCATCGGCACCGACTGCCCGAATTCCTCCACGTCCTTGCCGCCGCTGTCCGCGGGGTTGAGCGGCGTCCACACCGGGCCCGGCGCCACGGCGTTCACGCGGATGCCGCGCTGCATGAGGTTCTCCGACAGGGAGCGGGCCAGCATGTGCAGGCCGCCCTTGGTGGTGGCGTAGATGGGCAGGTCGCCGTTGCCGACGAGCCCGGTCACCGAACCCGTGATCACGATGGCGCTGCCGTTCTTCATGTGCGGCACCGCTGCCTGGGACATGAACACCGTGCCGTAGAGGTTGGTCTTCATGTGCATGTCGAGGGACTCCGCGGTCACGTCCTCGAAGCGGGTGGAATGCATCTGGAAGCCGGCATTGTTCACCAGCACGTCCAGCTTGCCGAACTCCTTCACCGTTTGCGCCACGGCCTGCTTGCAGAAGGCCTGGTCGCGGATGTCGCCGCTGATGAGGATGGCCCGGCGGCCTTCCTTCTCCACCGCGCGCTGGGTCTCCTTGGCGTCCTCGTGTTCATTCAGGTACACGATGGCCACGTCCGCTCCCTCGCGGGCGTAGAGCACCGCGACGGCGCGGCCGATGCCGGAGTCGCCGCCGGTGACGATGGCTGCCATGTCCTGGAGCTTGCCGGATCCCTTGTAGCCCGGCGCGTCATACATGGGCTGCGGATCCAGGTCCGCCTCGTGTCCGGGCTTCTGGTGATGCTGCTTGGGGAAGGAGCTGGGGTATTCGCGCACGCCGGCCTGCACCGCATGCTGCTTCGGCTCCTCGCCCGCGTGGGCCTTGTCCTTCTTGTCGACGTCGGCCTGGATATGGCGGTGCTGTTTCGCCGTCTGCTCGGCTTCACGGCTGTAGGGTGTTTGCTGGGTCATCGCGGGCTCCTCCGCTTGCGCTGATGGTGGGAGCCGATTGTGGGAATTCGGCGCGGCGGATGCTGCGAAGTGGCTGGCAAAAAAAGAGGGGCGGGTCTCTCGACCCGCCCCAAGCTCTAGGAGACTTTGGACTGGACTGGGATCAGTACTTCACCTGGATCCACACGCCCAACTCTTCGGTCTTGAGCTGGTCGCTGTCGAGCTTGTACTTGAGGTTGTCGGTGACCTTGTCGCTCTTGTAGGCCACGGCCCAGGTCAGGCTCTTGTTCTCTTTCCAGGCGAAGCCCAGGTTGTAGTACTGGTCCTTCACGTTGGCGTCCGTGTCCTTGGTGGGCTTGATGGTGTCGGAGCGGCCGAACACGGAGAAGTCGGTGTTCGGGATGTCGTAGGACGCGAAGATCGAGGTGCCGTCCGACTTGGTGGTGGTACCGGGATTGAGCACGTCGTTCCACTTGTCAGCGCTGAACCACTCGAGGCCCACGGTCAGGCCGGAGGCCTTCCAGGCCACCAGCGCGTCCAGGCGGCTCGCCGTGTTCACGGCCGGGGTCTTCTCGGTGTCCAGGTCGCGCTTGCCGGTGTAGAAACCGCCGGCCAGGATCAGGCCGTCGATCGGGGTCACGGCCACGCGGCCCTCGAAGTCCATGCTCTTGCTGCGGGTCATGTTCTTGTAGCCGCCGCCGTTCACGGCGGACACCGAGTAGTTCACGATGCTGTTGCCGCCGTTCATGTTCACACCCCAGTCGGCGGAGTTGCCGAAGGGACCGAAGCCGCCGTACGAGCGATCGATCAGGGTGTTCTCCACGAAGCGGTAGCCGTACACGCTTTCCGCATAGGGTATCCAGGGCATGTCGGCGGAGCCGATGCGCAGCACGGCCAGATCATCGAACTTGCCCTGCAGGTAGACTTTCTTGACGAACAGCTGGGTCTCAGGGGTGGTGGTGGTGACCGTGCAGGTCTCGCCCACCGCGCCGCCGCTGATGCTGCAGGCATCCTTGTAGCTGGCGAAGTTGAAATCCGTGGTCAGGTTGGCGGACCAGATGTCGTCGATCTGGTGGTTGACGATGAAGTAGGCGCGCTTGACGTCGATACCGAAGCCGTTCGGGTCGATGTCGCCCACCTTGGACGGGGCGGTGGCGCCCAGCGGGATCACCGGGGCATCCTGGGTGGTGGAGATGCTGGTGAAGTCGGCGAAGACCACGCCGCCGACGGTGGTGTCGCCGGCGTCGGCGTGGGCCAGCGGGGCCGCCAGGGCGGCCGCCACGGCCAGGGAGATCAGGATGTTCTTACGCATGTCTAAGGTCTCCTCAGGAGAGATTGTTGAAAGCGTTCTTCGTTAAGTCCCAGTGAAGCGATAAGCCGACCCCTTCGGCCGGATTGGCGGCAAGGTTACGTTCGGCTTATGACGGGTTTGTGACAGAACGGCGAATGCGATATGACACGTAAAACAACGCCGCCGTGCCCCGCAGAGCCGCGCCCGGCAGGGGGAGGAGGCCCGGCTGTTGCGCGATTGCATCCGTGCCGGGCCGATGTCATATGCTTGTCAAGCTGAATCCGTATATAGGAAGGCGGGGACGCGCCGAATCCGCTGCGGCCGGGCCGAGAATGGCCCAGGGCCGCCGGCGTCTCCTCCACCCTTGGCTGCTGAAGGCTTCGTGCAGGTGTCTGTGGACAGCGTCGACCTCAACCAACCCGGCCTCTACATCAACCGCGAGTTGAGCCAGCTGGCGTTCAACCGCCGGGTGCTGGACCTGGCCCAGGATCCCGGCCTGCCGCTCCTGGAGCGGCTGCGCTTCCTCTGCATCTCCTGCACCAACCTGGATGAGTTCTACGAGATCCGCCTGGCGGGCCTGAAGCAGCGCCTCGAGCTCAAGTCCGCGCCGGTGGGCCCGGACGACCTGCCCGAGTCCGACGCGCTGCGCGCCATCGCCGAGGAAGCCCGCGAGCTGGTCAAGGACCAGTACCGCACCCTCAACGAACTCATGATCCCGGCCCTGGAGAAGTCCAGCATCCGGGTGCTGAAGCGCGGCGAGTGGAACGAGGCCCAGGAGGAGTGGGTCCGCAAGTACTTCGAGCATGAGGTGTTGCCGGTGCTGAGTCCCATG
>DASXYJ010000284.1:0-13883 GCA_036502565.1 Gammaproteobacteria bacterium | reverse complement strand
CGAGCTCGCTGAGCCTGTAAGCAGCGAGCGACAAGTTTTGATGCAGCTGGGCGCTGAGGGCCCAGTAAGTCAAAGACCGTGAGTGGCGCGGGTCCTGGAGGACCCAACCCTTAATAGGCCGCAAGGCTACTCACGCAGACGGTGCAATCCGAATCAGGTTTCTCTGGTTTGGCACCGTGGCCCGGGACCAACGGGCTGAAGGGTGGATGCTCCAGGGACGGGGTATCCGTTTCTAACGGTACAAACCAGGAGGTAGTACACCGTGACGATGAGACTCGAAGAGAAGCAAGCTCTCGTCGCCGAGGTGGCCGAGGTCGCAGCGAAGGCGCATTCCGCCATCGCCGCTGAATACCGCGGCATGACCGTCGAGCAGCTGACCAAGCTGCGCATGCAGGCCCGCAAACAAGGGGTCTTCATGAAGGTGGTCAAGAACACCTTGGCTCGCCGTGCCGTCGCAGGCACGTCGTTCGAGTGCATGAAGGATACCCTCAAGGGACCGCTGATCTTGGCGTTCTCGAAAGAGGATCCGGGCGCAGCCGCACGGGTGATGAAGGATTTCGCGAAGGATAACGAGAAACTGGTGGTGACCGCGGTCGCCTTCGGCGGGAAGCTCCTGCCCAAGTCCGACCTCGATCGTCTGGCCAAATTGCCGACCCGTGAGCAGGCTATCGCCACGCTCATGGCCGTCATGAAGGCGCCGATCACCAAGTTCGTACGTACCCTGAACGAACCTCACGCCAAGCTGGTCCGCACCGTAGCCGCGGTACGCGATCAGAAGCAGGCTGCTTGAAACCGATTCGAATAGACCCCATTTGAGGAGAAGACAATGGCTGTTTCTAAAGACGATATCCTGGAAACCATCTCGAAGATGACCGTGATGGAGATCGTAGACCTGATCTCCGCCATGGAAGAGAAGTTCGGCGTGTCCGCGGCTGCTGCCGTGGCCGTGGCTGCTGGTCCCGCCGCTGGCGGTGCCGCTGCTGCCGAAGAGAAGACCGAGTTCGCCGTGGTGCTGAAGGCCGCCGGCGAGAAGAAGGTCGAAGTCATCAAGGTGGTCCGTGCCATCACCAGCCTGGGCTTGAAGGAAGCCAAGGACCTGGTCGAGGGCGCTCCCCAGACCGTGAAGGAAGGCGTGTCCAAGGACGACGCCGCCAAGTTCAAGAAGGACTTGGAAGCTGCTGGCGCTCAGGTCGAGGTCAAGTAATCGACCGGGCGTCAGTGTCTACGGCGCGGTACTTCCGCTCCGCTGACGCATAGGAAAACGGCTGGTGGCCATGGGGCCACCGGCCTTTTCCCGTTTTCATAGGGCAGCGCGGCACAAGGCCGGCGCGCCGGATGCGAAGAGAGTCAGGTAATTCGGTATCAACCGTCGCGCGAGCGGCGAAGGCGAGAGGGCACTTCAGATGGCTTATTCATTCACCGAGAAGAAGCGTATCCGCAAGGACTTCGGCAAGCGCCAGAGCGTGCTCGAGGTCCCGTACCTTCTGGCCATCCAGCTGGAATCCTATCGCCAGTTCCTCCAGGAAGACAAGACCGCCAAGCAGCGCGGCGACATCGGCCTGCACGCGGCCTTCAAGTCGGTGTTCCCGATCTCCAGCTATTCCGGCAACGCGGCCCTCGAGTACGTCGAGTACAAGCTCGGCGAGCCGGCCTTCGACGTGAAGGAATGCATCATGCGCGGCCTCACCTTCGCCGCGCCGCTGCGCGTGCTGGTGCGCCTGGCGCTGTACGACAAGGACATCCCGCCCGAGAACCGCAAGCCCAAGGAAGTGAAGGAGCAGGAAGTCTACATGGGCGAACTGCCGCTCATGACCGAGAACGGCACCTTCGTGGTGAACGGCACCGAGCGCGTGATCGTGTCGCAGCTGCACCGTTCGCCGGGCGTGTTCTTCGATCATGACAAGGGCAAGACCCATTCCTCGGGCAAGCTGCTGTTCTCCGCGCGCGTGATCCCCTACCGCGGTTCCTGGCTGGACTTCGAGTTCGACGCCAAGGACGGTGTGTTCGTGCGCATCGACCGCCGCCGCAAGCTGCCGGCTTCCGTGCTGCTGCGCGCGCTCGGCTACAACGACGAGCAGATCCTGAACCTGTTCTTCGAGACCAACAGCTTCCACCTGGGCAAGGACGAAATCACCCTCGACCTGATCCCCGAGCGCCTGCGCGGCGAGACCGCGGCGTTCGACATCAAGGTCAAGGGCAAGACCATCGTCGAGGAAGGCCGCCGCATCACGGCGCGCCACATCCGCGAGCTGGAGAAGGCCGAGATCAAGAGCCTGAGCGTGCCGGCCTCCTACCTGGTCGGCAAGGTGCTGGCCCACGACGTGGTGACCCGTCCCACCGGCGAGCTGTTGGCCAAGGCCAACGACGAGCTGACCCCGGAGAAGGTCGAGGCGCTGCAGAAGAGCAACGTGCAGCTGGTGCGCACCCTGTTCACCAACGACCTGGACCGCGGTCCGTTCATCTCCAACACCCTGCGCGTGGACCCGACGCACTCGCCGCGCGAGGCGCTGATCGAGATCTACCGCATGATGCGCCCCGGCGAGCCGCCGACCAACGAGGCCTCCGAGACGCTGTTCCACAACCTGTTCTTCACGCTCGAGCGCTACGACCTCTCGGCCGTGGGCCGCATGAAGTTCAACCGCCGCGTGGGCCGCGACCAGATCCTCGGCCCCGGCGTGCTGTACGACGGCATGTACTTCAAGGGCCGCAACGACGAGATGTCGAAGCGCCTGGTGAAGGAACTCGGCGACGGCTCCGACATCGTCGACGCGCTGCGCGTGCTGATCGACATCCGCAACGGTAACGGCGTGGTGGACGACATCGACCACCTCGGCAACCGCCGCGTGCGTTCCGTGGGTGAGATGGCGGAGAACGTGTTCCGCATCGGCCTGGTGCGCGTGGAGCGCGCCGTGAAGGAGCGCTTGGCGCTGGCCGAGTCCGAGGGCCTCATGCCCCAGGAGCTCATCAACGCCAAGCCGGTGTCGGCCGCGATCAAGGAGTTCTTCGGCTCCTCGCAGCTCTCGCAGTTCATGGACCAGAACAACCCGCTCTCCGAGGTCACCCACAAGCGCCGCGTCTCGGCCTTGGGACCCGGCGGCCTCACCCGTGAGCGCGCCGGCTTCGAAGTGCGCGACGTGCACACCACCCACTACGGTCGCGTGTGCCCGATCGAGACCCCGGAAGGCCCGAACATCGGCCTCATCAACTCCCTGTCGGTGTACGCCCGCACCAACACCTACGGCTTCCTCGAGACGCCGTACCGCAAGGTGAAGGACGCGCGCGTCACCGACGAGATCGTGTTCCTGTCCGCCATCGAGGAAGGCCAGTACGTCATCGCCCAGGCCAACGCCCAGGTGGACGAACGCGGCCGCTTCACCGCGGACCTGGTGAGCTGCCGTCACCAGAACGAGTTCACCATGTCCACCCCGGACAAGATCGGCTTCATCGACGTGTCGCCGAAGCAGATCGTGTCGGTGGCGGCCGCGTTGATCCCGTTCCTCGAGCACGACGACGCCAACCGTGCGCTCATGGGTTCGAACATGCAGCGCCAGGCGGTGCCGACCTTGGTGACCGAGAAGCCCCTGGTGGGCACCGGCATCGAGCGCACCGTGGCCCGTGACTCCGGCGTGTGCGTGGTCGCGCGCCGCGGCGGCATGGTCGACTCCGTGGACGCCTCCCGCATCGTGGTGCGCGTCAACGACGAGGAGACCGTGGCCGGCGAGCCGGGCGTGGACATCTACAACCTCACCAAGTACACCCGTTCCAACCAGAACACCTGCATGAACCAGCGTCCGCTGGTGAAGCCGGGCGACATGATCGCGCGCGGCGACACCCTGGCGGACGGTCCGTCCACCGACATGGGCGAGCTGGCGCTGGGCCAGAACCTGCTGGTCGCGTTCATGCCCTGGAACGGCTACAACTTCGAGGACTCCATCCTCATCTCCGAGCGCGTGGTGAAGGAAGACCGTTTCACCACCATCCACATCGAGGAGCTGACCTGCGTCGCCCGCGATACCAAGCTCGGTTCCGAGGAGATCACCGCGGACATCCCCAACGTGGGCGAGTCCGCGCTGGCCAAGCTGGATGAGGCGGGCATCGCCTACATCGGCGCGGAAGTGAAGGCCGGCGACATCCTGGTGGGCAAGGTCACGCCGAAGGGCGAGACCCAGCTGACCCCGGAAGAGAAGCTGCTGCGCGCGATCTTCGGCGAGAAGGCCACCGACGTGAAGGATACCTCGCTGCGCGTGCCGCCGGGCATGGACGGCACCGTCATCGACGTGCGCGTGTTCACCCGCGACGGCGTGGACAAGGACAGCCGTGCGCTCTCCATCGAGAAGTCGGAGCTGGAGAAGGTCCGCAAGGACTTGAACGACCAGCGCCGCATCCTCGAGGACGACATCTTCCAGCGCGTCGAGCGCCTGCTGCTGAACAAGGTCGCCGAGGGCGGCCCCAAAGGCCTCAAGTCCGGGAACAAGGTCACCAAGGCCTACCTGGAAGAGCTGCCCCGCGAGAAGTGGTTCGAGGTGCGCCTGAAGAACGACGAGGCCTCCGACCAGATGGAGAAGCTGGCTGCCCAGCTGAAGGCCCAGCACGCCGACTTCGAGCGCCGTTACGAAGAGAAGCGCAAGAAGATCACCGCCGGCGACGACCTCGCCCCGGGCGTGATCAAGATGGTCAAGGTGTACCTGGCGGTGAAGCGCCGCGTGCAGCCCGGCGACAAGATGGCCGGCCGCCACGGCAACAAGGGCGTGATCTCCATGATCACCCCGGTGGAGGACATGCCTTACGCCGCCGACGGTACGCCGGTGGACGTGGTGCTGAACCCGCTGGGCGTGCCCTCGCGCATGAACATCGGCCAGATCCTCGAGACCCACTTGGGTTGGGCCGCCAAGGGCTTGGGCCTCAAGATCGGCAAGATGCTGGACCAGCACAGCAAGGTCGAGGAGATGCGCAAGTTCCTCGACCAGGTCTACAACAAGTCCGGCGGCAAGAAGGAGGAGATCAGCTCCTTGTCAGACGAGGACATCACCTCGCTGGCACATAACCTGCGCGCCGGCGTGCCCATCGCGACCCCGGTGTTCGACGGCGCCAACGAGGAGGAGATCAAGCATCTCCTGAAGCTCGCGGGCCTGCCGGAATCCGGCCAGACCACGCTGTATGACGGCCGCACCGGCGAGTCCTTCGAGCGCCCGGTCACGGTCGGCTACATGTACATGCTGAAGCTGAACCACCTGGTGGACGACAAGATGCACGCGCGTTCCACCGGACCTTACTCGCTCGTCACCCAGCAGCCGCTGGGCGGCAAGGCGCAGTTCGGCGGCCAGCGCTTCGGCGAGATGGAAGTCTGGGCGCTCGAGGCCTACGGCGCCGCCTACACCCTGCAGGAGATGCTGACGGTGAAGTCGGACGACACCATCGGCCGCACCAAGATGTACAAGAACATCGTGGACAGCGACCACCGCATGGAAGCCGGCATGCCGGAATCCTTCAACGTATTGGTCAAGGAAATTCGTTCGTTGGCGATCAACATCGAGCTGGAGCAGGACTGACGTCCTGAATCCCAGTCAGCGGTGTCGCAAACAGCAAACTGAACGGTGAACTGAAATGAAAGACTTACTGAAACTCTTGAAGCAGCAGGGCCAGGTCGAGGACTTCGATGCCATCCGCATCGGCCTCGCGTCGCCGGACATGATCCATTCATGGTCCTTCGGCGAGGTGAAGAAGCCCGAGACCATCAACTACCGCACCTTCAAGCCGGAGCGGGACGGGCTGTTCTGCGCCAAGATCTTCGGGCCCATCAAGGACTACGAGTGCCTGTGCGGCAAGTACAAGCGCCTCAAGCACCGCGGCGTGATCTGCGAGAAGTGCGGCGTGGAAGTGACTGTGGCCAAGGTGCGCCGCGAGCGCATGGGCCACATCGAGCTGGCCTCGCCGGTGGCGCACATCTGGTTCCTCAAGTCGCTGCCCTCGCGCATCGGCCTGATGCTGGACATGACGCTGCGCGAGATCGAGCGCGTGCTGTACTTCGAAGCCTTCGTGGTGGTGGACCCGGGCATGACCCCGCTCGAGCGCGGCCAGCTCATGACCGACGACTCCTACCTCGAGGCCATGGGTGAGTACGGCGACGACTTCGACGCCCGCATGGGCGCCGAGGCCATCTACGAGATGCTGAAGACCATCGACCTCTCGAAGGAAGTGGCCACGCTGCGCGAGGAGATCGCCGGCACCAGCTCCGAGACCAAGATCAAGCGCCTGGCCAAGCGCCTCAAGCTGATGGAAGCCTTCCTGGAGTCCGGCAACCGTCCCGAGTGGATGGTGATGACCGTGCTGCCGGTGCTGCCGCCGGACCTGCGCCCGCTGGTCCCGCTGGACGGCGGCCGCTTCGCCACCAGCGACCTGAACGACCTGTATCGCCGCGTCATCAACCGCAACAACCGCCTCAAGCGGCTGCTGGAGCTGAACGCGCCGGACATCATCGTGCGCAACGAGAAGCGCATGCTGCAGGAGTCCGTGGACGCCCTGTTGGACAACGGCCGCCGCGGCCGCGCCATCACCGGCTCCAACAAGCGCCCGCTGAAGTCCCTGGCCGACATGATCAAGGGCAAGCAGGGCCGCTTCCGCCAGAACCTGCTCGGCAAGCGCGTCGACTACTCCGGCCGCTCCGTGATCGTGGTGGGCCCGACCCTCAAGCTGCACCAGTGCGGCCTGCCGAAGAAGATGGCCCTCGAGCTGTTCAAGCCCTTCATCTTCTCCAAGCTGCAGCTGCGCGGCATGGCGGCGACCATCAAGGCCGCCAAGAAGATGGTGGAGCGCGAAGGCCCGGAGGTCTGGGACATCCTCGAAGAGGTGATCCGCGAGCATCCGGTGATGCTGAACCGCGCCCCGACCCTGCATCGCCTCGGCATCCAGGCCTTCGAGCCGGTGCTGATCGAAGGCAAGGCCATCCAGCTGCATCCGCTGGTCTGCACGGCCTTCAACGCCGACTTCGACGGTGACCAGATGGCGGTGCACGTGCCGCTCTCGCTGGAAGCCCAGCTGGAAGCCCGCGCCCTGATGATGTCGTCCAACAACATCCTGTCGCCGGCCAACGGCGAACCCATCATCGTGCCCTCGCAGGACGTGGTGCTGGGCCTGTACTACATGACCCGCGAGCGCATCAACGCCAAGGGCGAGGGCATGTACTTCCTGGATACCCTGGAAGTGCACCGCGCCTGGGAAGGCCGTCACGTGGACCTGCAGGCCAAGATCAAGGTGCGCATCACCGACCACCTGATCCAGGACGATAAGAGCTTCGAGACCCGCAACCGCCTGGTCACCACCACGGTGGGCCGTGCGCTCCTGTCCGAGATCCTGCCGAAGGGTCTGCCCTTCGAGCTGATCAACCGCGACATGAGCAAGAAGGCCATCTCGGCCCTCATCAACACCTGCTACCGCCGCGTCGGCCTGAAAGAGACCGTGATCTTCGCCGACCGCGTCATGTACACCGGGTTCTCGTTCGCCACCCGCGCGGGCGTGTCCATCGGCGTCAACGACATGGTGGTGCCGGACGAGAAGGGCCGCATCATCGGCGCCGCCGAGTCCGAAGTGAAGGAGATCGAGGACCAGTACGCCTCGGGTCTCGTGACCCAGGGTGAACGCTATAACAAGGTCGTCGACATCTGGTCCCGCACCAACGAGCAGGTGGCCAAGGCGATGATGGAGAAGCTCGGCAGCGAGCAGGTGGTGGACCACAAGGGCCAGACCGTGAAGCAGCCGTCCTTCAACTCCATCTACATGATGGCCGACTCCGGCGCGCGCGGCAGCGCCGCGCAGATCCGCCAGCTGGCCGGCATGCGCGGCCTGATGGCGAAGCCGGACGGCTCCATCATCGAGACGCCCATCACGGCGAACTTCCGTGAAGGCCTCAACGTGTTGCAGTACTTCATCTCGACCCACGGCGCCCGTAAGGGCCTGGCCGACACCGCCTTGAAGACCGCCAACTCCGGCTACCTGACCCGTCGCCTCGTCGACGTGGCGCAGGACCTGGTGGTGACCGAGGTGGATTGCGGCACCGGCGAGGGCCTGTACATGAAGCCCATCGTGGAGGGCGGCGACATCGTCGAGCCCCTGCGTGAGCGCGTGCTGGGCCGCGTGCTGGTGGAACCGGTGAACACCCCGGGCAGCAAGAAGGTCGCCATCCCCGCCGGTACCCTGCTGGACGAGCGTCTGGTGGAGAAGCTGGAGGAGATGGGCATCGACCAGGTGAAGGTGCGTTCGCCCATCACCTGCGCCACCCGCCACGGCATCTGCACCCAGTGCTACGGACGTGACCTGGCGCGCGGCCATCGCGTGAACATCGGTGAGGCGGTCGGCGTGATCGCCGCCCAGTCCATCGGCGAGCCGGGCACGCAGCTGACCATGCGCACCTTCCACATCGGCGGCGCGGCCTCACGGGCCGCGGCGGTGTCGAGCGTGGAGGTGAAGGCTGCAGGCACCGTCAAGCTGCACAACATCAAGACCGTGAAGCACGCCAAGGGCCACTGGGTCGCCGTGTCCCGCTCCGGCGAGATCGCGGTGATGGACGAGTTCGGCCGCGAGCGTGAGCGTTACAAGATCCCCTACGGCGCCACCATCGTCGTCGCCGACGGCGACAAGGTGAAGCCGGGCCAGCAGATGGCGAACTGGGATCCGCACACCCATCCGATCGTCACCGAGGTGGCCGGCACGCTGCAGTTCCACGACTTCGTGGAAGGCGTGACCGTCACCAAGCAGACCGACGAGGTCACCGGCGTGTCCAGCACCGTGGTCACCGACCCGAAGATGCGCGGCTCGCAGGGCAAGGACCTGCGTCCGGTCATCAAGCTGGTGGACGGCAACGGCAAGGACCTGTGCTACGCAGGCACCGAGATCCCGGCGCACTACCAGCTGCCCCCGGGCGCCATCGTCAGCGTCGAGGACGGCGCCAAGATGGGCGTGGGCGACGTGATCGCGCGCATCCCGCAGGAGTCCACCAAGACCCGCGACATCACCGGCGGTCTGCCGCGCGTCGCGGACCTGTTCGAGGCGCGCAAGCCCAAGGAACCGGCGATCCTCGCCGACTACTCGGGCAACGTGGGCTTCGGCAAGGACACCAAGGGCAAGCAGCGCCTGGTCATCACCGATGACGAGGGCGAGCAGCATGAGTTGCTGATCCCGAAGTGGCGCACCGTGAACGTGTTCGAGGGTGAGCGCATCGAGAAGGGCGAAGTGATCGCCGACGGTGAGCCGAACCCGCACGACATCCTGCGTCTGCTCGGCGTCACCGCGCTGGCCGACTATCTGGTACGCGAGATCCAGGACGTGTATCGCCTGCAGGGCGTGAAGATCAACGACAAGCACATCGAGGTGATCATCCGCCAGATGCTGCGCAAGATCGAGATCTCCATCACCGGCGAGACCCGCTTCCTCAAGGGCGAGCAGATGGACCGCGCCCGCGTGCTGGAAGAGAACGAGAAGATGAGCGCCGAGGAGAAGTCCATCGCGGCTTACGATCCGGTGCTGCTCGGCATCACCAAGGCTTCCTTGGCGACCGAGTCGTTCATCTCCGCGGCCTCCTTCCAGGAGACCACGAGGGTGCTGACCGAGGCGTCGGTGCGCGGCATGCGCGACGACCTGCGCGGCCTGAAGGAGAACGTGATCGTGGGCCGCCTGATCCCGGCGGGCACCGGTTACGCGTACCACGAGCAGCGCCGCAAGCAGCGGGCCGAGGCCAAGGTGGATGCGCAGGCCCAGGCGGAAGCCGCGGCCGAGGCAGCCTTCGTGACCCCGGCTGAGGTGGCCACGGCCGAGGCGGCCGAGACCGCCCCGGCCCCCGAGGCCAGCACGGAAGGCTAAGAAACGGGCCGGTCCGACCCCCTGAAAAGTGGGTCGGACCGGCTATCTATAGATGGTTCAAGGACTTGTCCTTGACAGGGTAGAGCACCATCTCTAGAATCCCAGCGCTTTACCACAGGCCGGCCCCCATCGGGTCGGCCTGTCGTTTCTGGAGGGTGCCCCGGGCAACCTCGCAACTTACTGATTTATAACGATTTTACAGAATCGAGAGCGTGAATCATGTCGACCGTTAACCAGCTGGTGCGCAGAGCGCGTACCCGTCGCAACGAGAAGACCAAGGTGCCGGCCCTGGCGGGCAGCCCGCAGAAGCGCGGCGTGTGCACGCGCGTCTATACCACCACGCCCAAGAAGCCGAACTCGGCGCTGCGCAAGGTGGCCAAGGTGCGCCTCACCAACGGCTTCGAGGTCATCAGCTACATCGGCGGCGAAGGCCACAACCTGCAGGAGCACTCGGTGGTGCTCATCCGCGGCGGCCGTGTGAAGGACCTCCCGGGCGTGCGCTACCACACGGTGCGCGGCTCCCTGGACTGCGCGGGCGTGAACGACCGCAAGCAGAGCCGCTCCAAGTACGGCGCCAAGCGCCCCAAGTCCTAATTTCAGTTAGGTAAACACTATGTCCCGCAGAAAATCCGCAGACCGCCGCACCATCCTCCCGGACCCCAAGTTCGGCAGCGAGAAGCTGGCCAAGTTCATGAACATGGTCATGGAGCGCGGCAAGAAGTCCGTCGCCGAAGGCATCGTGTACGAGGCCCTCGACGTGATCTCCGGCAAGAAGGGCGGCGACGCCATGGAGACCCTGGACAAGGCGCTGGACAACGTGCGCCCCATGGTCGAGGTGAAGTCCCGTCGCGTCGGTGGTGCCACCTACCAGGTGCCGGTCGAAGTGCGCCCGACCCGCCAGCAGGCGCTCGCCATGCGCTGGCTGATCGAGGCCGCCCGCGCGCGCACCGAGAAGTCCATGCCGCAGCGCCTCGCCGCGGAACTCATGGAAGCCTCCGAGAACCGCGGCAGCGCGGTGAAGAAGCGCGAAGAAGTGCACCGCATGGCCGACGCCAACAAGGCCTTCGCGCACTACCGCTGGTAAATCCGGCCTCAGCCCATATATAGCCCAGGGTCATCCCCGCAAGGAATTCATTCGTGTCCCGCACTACTCCCATCGAGCGCTATCGCAACATCGGCATCATGGCCCACATCGATGCCGGCAAGACCACCACGACCGAGCGCGTGCTGTTCTACACGGGCGTGTCCCACAAGATCGGCGAAGTGCATGACGGCGCGGCCGTCATGGACTGGATGGAGCAGGAGCAGGAGCGCGGCATCACCATCACTTCCGCGGCGACCACCTGCTTCTGGAAGGGCATGGACCAGTCCTGGCCCGAGCACCGCATCAACATCATCGACACCCCCGGCCACGTGGACTTCACCATCGAAGTCGAGCGTTCGCTGCGCGTGCTGGACGGCGCTTGCGCGGTGTTCTGCGCGGTGGGCGGCGTCGAGCCCCAGTCCGAGACCGTGTGGCGCCAGGCCAACAAGTACAAGGTCCCGCGTCTCGCGTTCGTCAACAAGATGGACCGTGCCGGCGCGGACTTCTTCCGCGTCTTCAAGCAGGTGAAAGAGCGCCTGGGCGCCAACCCCGTGGCCATCGAAGTGCCGATCGGCGCCGAAGAGAACTTCAAGGGCGTGGTCGACCTGGTCAAGATGAAGGCCATCTACTGGGACGAGTCCACCCAGGGCATGAAGTTCGAGGAGAAGGAGATCCCGGCCGAACTCGCCGCCACCGCGAAGGAATGGCGCGACAAGATGGTCGAGGCCGCCGCCGAGTCCTCCGACGAGCTGATGAACAAGTACCTGGAAGGCCAGGAGCTGACCACGGAAGAGATCCACAAGGGCCTGCGCGCGCGCACCATCAAGGGTGAGATCGTGCCGATGCTGTGCGGTTCCGCCTTCAAGAACAAGGGCGTGCAGATGATGCTGGACGCGGTGGTGTATTACCTGCCCGCGCCCATCGACGTGCCCGCCGTGAAGGGCAACATGGACGATAAGAACAACACCCCGACCGAGCGTCATCCGAAGGATGAAGAGCCGTTCGCCGCGTTGGCCTTCAAGATCATGACCGATCCCTTTGTCGGCACGCTCACCTTCTTCCGGGTGTACTCCGGCGTGCTGAACTCCGGCGATACCTTGTTCAACCCGATCAAGGGTCGCAAGGAGCGCATCGGCCGTCTGCTGCAGATGCACGCCAACAAGCGTGAAGAGATCAAGGAAGTGTGGGCAGGCGACATCGGCGCCGCCGTCGGTCTGCGGAATGTGACCACGGGCGACACGATCTGCGAAAAGAACAAACCGATCGTCCTCGAGACGATGATCTTCCCCGAGCCGGTCATCGCCGTGGCCATCGAGCCGAAGACGAAGGCCGACCAGGAGAAGATGGGCGTTGCCCTGGCCAAGCTGATGCAGGAAGACCCGACGTTCAAGGTCCACACGGACCCTGAGACGAACCAGACCATCATCCGCGGGATGGGCGAGCTCCACCTGGAGATCATCGTCGACCGGATGGTGCGCGAGTTCAACGTCGCGGCCAACGTCGGCAAGCCGCAGGTCGCGTATCGCGAAGCGATCACGCGCAAGTCGGAAGCCGAAGGCAAGTTCGTGCGCCAGTCAGGCGGCAAGGGCCAGTACGGCCACGTCGTCCTGAACCTCGAGCCCGCCCCCGACGAGGGCTTCGACTTCGTCAACAAGATCAAGGGCGGCAAGATCCCGACCGAGTTCATTCCCGCGGTCGAGCAGGGCATCGAGGAGGCGCTTGCGAGCGGCGTCAAGGCCGGCTACCCGATGGTCGACGTCCGGGTCGAGCTGGTCGACGGCTCCGCGCACGACGTCGACAGCTCCGAGCTCGCGTTCAAGATCGCCGGCTCGAAGGGCGTCCAGGAGGCGGCCCGCAAGGCCGACCCCGTCCTGCTCGAGCCCGTCATGGCCGTGGAGGTCGTGACCCCCGAGGACTTCCTGGGCGACGTGATCGGCGATCTCTCACGGCGCCGGGGCAAGGTCCAGGGACAGGAGCCGCGAGGGAACGCCGTCGCGATCCAGGCCCACGTCCCGCTCGGCGAGATGTTTGGCTACGCGACCGACCTGCGCTCGTCGACTCAGGGGCGCGCCAACTTCACGATGCAGTTCGACCGCTACGAGGAGGTTCCGCAGAACATCGCGGAGTCCCTCATCGAGAGTCCGAGCGCCGAGCCCGTGGGCGCGGGGGCGTAGGCACGAAGCGTTCTTCTATATTCCCCCGGTTCAACCTAAAACGTTAAACGCACGATCCGCGAACACCAAGGAGCAGAATGGCAAAGGAAAAGTTCGAGCGCGATAAGCCGCACGTCAACGTCGGCACGATCGGTCATATCGACCACGGCAAGACGACGCTGACCGCGGCGATCACGAAGGTGCTCGCGGATAAGTACGGCGGCTCCACGGAGGTGAGGAGCTTCGACTCGATCGATAACGCTCCCGAGGAGAAGGAGCGCGGAATCACGATCGCGACCTCGCACGTCGAGTACGAGACCGAGAACCGCCATTACGCCCACGTCGACTGCCCCGGCCACGCCGACTACGTGAAGAACATGATCACCGGCGCCGCTCAGATGGACGGCGCGATCCTCGTGGTTTCGGCGGCCGACGGCCCGATGCCCCAGACGCGCGAGCACATCCTGCTCGCGCGCCAGGTCAACGTCCCTTACGTCGTCGTCTTCCTCAACAAGATCGACCAGGTCGACGATGACGAACTCGTCGAGCTCGTCGAGGTGGAGGTCCGCGACCTCCTGTCCGAGTATGAGTTCCCGGGTGACGACATCCCGTTCGTCACCGGCTCGGCGCTCAAGGCGCTCGAGGGCGACGAGTCGGCCCAGGCCGCCATCCTGGAGCTGGCGGAGACGCTCGACTCCTACATCCCCGAGCCGGTGCGCGAGCTCGACAAGCCCTTCCTGATGCCGATCGAGGACATCTTCTCGATCACCGGCCGTGGCACGGTCGCGACCGGC
>DASXYJ010000283.1:0-2244 GCA_036502565.1 Gammaproteobacteria bacterium | reverse complement strand
TGGCCTTGAAAACACGGCATTCGCCGCCAAATCGCTGTCTCTAGAGGCCAATTATACATGACCAAGCACGCTCGCCTCCTCATCCTGGGCTCCGGCCCGGCCGGCTATACCGCCGCCGTCTATGCCGCGCGCGCCAACCTTAAACCGGTGCTGGTCACCGGCCTGGAACAGGGTGGGCAACTCATGACCACCACCGAGGTGGATAACTGGCCGGGCGACGTGCACGGGCTCATGGGTCCGGACCTCATGGAGCGCATGCGCAAGCATGCCGAGCGCTTCAAGACCGAGATCCTCAACGACCACATCCATACCGCGGACCTTCGCTCCAAGCCCATCCGCCTGGTGGGCGACCGCGGCGAGTACACCTGCGACGCCCTCATCATCGCCACCGGCGCCACCGCCAAGTACCTGGGGCTGCCGTCCGAGGAAGCTTTCAAGGGCAAGGGCGTGTCCGCCTGCGCCACCTGCGACGGCTTCTTCTACAAGAACCAGCACGTGGCGGTGATCGGCGGCGGCAACACCGCCGTGGAAGAGGCCCTGTACCTCTCCAACATCGCGGCCAAGGTCTCGGTGGTGCATCGCCGCGACAAGTTCCGCTCCGAGAAGATCCTGGCGGATGAACTTATCGCCAAGACCCAGGGCGGCAACGTGGAGATCCTCTGGGATCACGAGCTGGACGAGGTCGTCGGCGACGACTCCGGTGTAACGGGCATCCGTGTGCGCAGCACCAAGGACAAGACCAAGACCCAGGACCTGGGGCCCAAGGGCGTGTTCATCGCCATCGGCCACTCCCCTAACACCCAGCTCTTCACCGGCCAGTTGGACATGAAGAACGGCTACATCCTGGTGAAGAGCGGCATCGAGGGCGGCGCCACCAGCACCAGCATCCCCGGCGTGTTCGCCGCGGGCGACGTCATGGACCAGGTGTACCGCCAGGCCGTGACCTCCGCCGGCACCGGCTGCATGGCAGCCTTGGACGCTGACAAGTACCTCGAGAGCCTCAACAGAGGTCATTGAGTTAAGCTCTGCTGCACCATGCAGGTGCAGGTCCACCGTTCCATCGACGACATATCTCCCGCGGAGTGGGACGCACTCGCGGGAGGCGATCCGTTCCTGCGACATGCCTTCCTGGCGGCCATGGAGCACAGCGGTTCCGCCTGCGCTGAGACCGGCTGGCTGCCCCTGCATCTCGCCTATCGCGACGACGTCGGCAAACTCGCCGGCGCCCTGCCCCTCTATCTCAAGTCCCACTCCTACGGCGAGTTCGTATTCGACTGGGCCTGGGCCGATGCCTACCAGCGCCACGGCCTGCACTACTACCCGAAGCTGGTCTCCGCGGTGCCCTTCTCCCCCATCCCCGGTTCGCGATTGCTCATCGCAGCGAGTGCGGAGCGTGCCGCCGTCGCCAAGGCATTGCTTGAGCAGACACGCACTCTCGCCAAACAGTTTCAGGCCTCATCCATCCATTGCCTGTTTCCCTCGGAAGCTGAGCTGCCGGAATGGAATGGCGCCGGCTTCCTGAGCCGGCGCGACACGCAGTTCCATTGGCACAACCGGGACTATGCGGACTTCGAGGATTTCCTCTCCAACTTCACCGCAGACAAGCGCAAGAAGGTGCACCGGGAGCGGCGGCGTATCGCCGAGGCGGGCATCGAGATGCGCATGCTGGCAGGCAGTGAGTTGGATGACCGTCTGATGGAAGCCCTGTATCGCTTCTATCTCGCCACCTACGAGAAACGCGGGCGGACGGCCTACCTCACCAAAGAGTTCTTCCAGGAATTGCGTCGCACCCTGCCCGAAGCGCTCAGGGTGTGTTTCGCATTCAAAGGAGACGAGCCCGTGGCCGCCGCCATCTGTCTGCAAGGAGGCGACACCTTATACGGCCGGCACTGGGGCTCGACGCAGGAATTCCACAGCCTGCATTTCGAGGCCTGCTACTACCAGGGCATCGAGTACTGCATAAAAAGCGGCCTGCGACACTTCAACCCCGGAACCCAGGGCGAACACAAGATCAGTCGCGGCTTCGAGCCGACCTATACCTGGTCCACGCACTGGCTGGCGCGCCCGGAGTTCCAGGCGGCCATTGACGAATACCTGCAGCGGGAACAGCATCATGTGGACGCCTACCTGAGGGAGACAGAGGCGCACCTGCCCTTCCATGCGGACATGGGACGGGACGAGTGACCTCATATATAGATGCAGACTCTGCCGCTGAGACGCATCCAGCCTGGAGACCCACCGGAG
>DASXYJ010000282.1:0-2157 GCA_036502565.1 Gammaproteobacteria bacterium | reverse complement strand
CTCGGTGATGCCGGCGGTGAGGGACAGACCGATGAAGTAGCCCAACTCCCGGCGGTCCGAGGGCAGCATCGCGTAGAGGAGCGGGCTCCTCTCGAGCAGCTTCTGCTTCTGTTTCTGGCCGGCGCCGCTCCTGGCGAACCTCACTGACTGCCAGAGGAGCCCGACCACGAAGCCGCCCGTGAGCAGCAGGCCTGCCAGGAACCGATCGTCCATGGGCGCGACCAGGCCGAGAGCCGCGGGGCTGCGGTGGGCGAGCGCCCAGTCGATGCCCAGCACCGCAGTGCAGGCCCATAACAGCAGCGCCGCGCGGATATAGAAACGGACCGGCTGGAAGCGGCCCGCGGCGATGGCCTTGCGCATGGACGGCACGGTGACGAAGCGCCCCCATAGGAAGATGCCGAGGGCCAGCAGGGCGATGAGGAACAGATCGAGGGGTCCGAGGCGGGTGGCCAATATCATGGGCGGTCTCTAGGTCGGCATGCTTTCCATGCATAAGGGCCGCGCCACGCTTTTCAAGCCAGGGCCGGGCCGGTCCTGATGCAAAAAAACCCCACCTTGCGGTGGGGCTTCCCGGCGTCAATCCGCAGCCGTCGTACCAGCGCGGATGAGCACTCAGTGTCAGACCGCGGTGAGAGGCAGGGGATCGTCCGGCCGGGGCACGTCCTTCACCTGGCGGGTGATGATCTGGATGCCGTAGTGGAGGGCCGCGGCGGCCGCGTCGTCCTCCTTGTTGAACTTGCCCGCGAGCGGATAGTGCATGGCCCAGCCCTTGTCGCCGACCACGCTTATATAGAGCACCGGATTGAAGTGCTCCTGCCCTTCGCGCTGATTGCTGCCGGCGGCGATGAGGTAGCGGCCGGTCTGGGTGAACTTGAGGTCCACGCGGACGGTGCGCTCGGAGGACGAGACGACTTCGGCATTCGACTTGCGGGAGGTGAATTGCATCAGCGCGGCTTCTGGGGCGTGCCCTGGTAGTGGCGCTTGTGAGCCTCGCGCTCGCGCTCGGAACGCCGCTGCTCCCGCAGCTTCACCGCGGCCGGGACGTCCGCCACGACATTGCCTTCATAGCCGGCCTTGGCGGCAGCGCGCAGCTGCGCATGGTCGGCGGCGGCACGGACGCTGAGGGGCGAAAGCTTGGAATCGGACGGGATGGGGGCCATGGCGGCGGTCCTCTTGAGTGAGGCACACGCTGCAGCAGACCGGCGTGGCAAGACAGATATATGAGTCCAGTGTACGCCTTTAATGACAGGCGTGCCGGCTTGCCGATATAGCGCATCGCCGCCGGGTGGCGGCACCTATAAGGGGTATGCTGCATGGCGATCCCCTCGCAGCATCCTGTCGATTCAAGCCCCTGCCCTTCCCCTGCCTTAAGGCATGGCAACAGCACCGGTAGTCGATGGCACCGGAGCCAAGTCATGCCCATGGAGACGTTCGAGTTCGTGAACGGCGCGCAGAAGTACCGCATCCAGTTCGACATCGTGGCGCCGCCGCCCGCCGCGTTCCAGAAGCCGGGCATCGTGAAGAGCTATGCGCCCAAGCCGCAGCACAAGGTCGCCAGCATCCGCATCGTCGAGATCACTGAAGGCGTGGGCGACGACGGCCCGCGCAAGAACATCAACTTCGCGCGCGGCTTCGACACCGTGGCCCAGGCGCGCACCGGCGCGGGTGAATACGCCAAGCGCATCGTGCGGGAACAGATGGCGCCGAAGCCGGAAGCGCCGCCGGCACCGGGCGGCACCCCGAACTGAGCCTGGGCCGCTAAGGCCTGGATCCGTTCCCGACGCAGGGCCTGGCCGCGGTTTATTCCCGTTTCGGCGCGCAATCTCGCCTGAACTTCATATCTGAGGCAAGGTCTGAAAAGGCATCCTTCTGGATCCCTTTGCCGAGGATGCCCCCATGTTCAAGCGAAGCTCTTTACTGGTCATAGCCGCCAGCCTGGTGAGCTGCGCCGCCTGGGCCGCGGACGCGCCCTTCGTCGGCGCCTGGAAGCTGGACGCGGGCAAGAGCCAGCTCACGGACCAGATGAAGGTCGAGGATGCAGGCGGCAATAGATTCACCTTCGACTTCGGCGCCGGGCCGGAGACCGTGACCGCCGACGGCACGGACCAGCCGGGCTACGGCGGGACGACTCTCGCGGTGACGATCGAAGGCCCGGAC
>DASXYJ010000281.1:0-1747 GCA_036502565.1 Gammaproteobacteria bacterium | reverse complement strand
CGCCGAGCTGGACGGCAACGCCGGCACCGCCCTGGCCGCTTGGCTCGCGACGGAACGCAGTGGCGACGACCCGGAAGCCAAGAACCGTTTCTACTCCCATGAAGGTGATGCGGCCCTGCAGCACCTGTTCCGCGTCGCCTGCGGCCTCGATTCCCAGATACTGGGGGAGCCGCAGATCCTGGGTCAGGTGAAGGACGCCTATGAGCTGGCCCGCAGCAGTGAGACGGCCGGCAACCGCCTGCACCGCACCTTCCAGTTCGCCTTCGCCGTGGCCAAGCAGGTGCGCACCGACACCCACATCGGCGAGAACCCGGTGTCCGTGGCTTATGCCGCAGTGCGCCTTGCGCGCCAGGTGTTCTCGCGCTTCGAGCCGCTCACGGTACTGCTCATCGGCGCCGGCGAGACCATCGAGCTCGCGGCCCGCCACCTGCACGAGCAAGGCACCCGGCGCATGGTCATCGCCAACCGCACCGTGAACCGCGCCCGGGAGCTGGCGGAACAGTTCCAGGCCTACGCCATCGGACTCGATGAGATCCCCGCACACCTCGGCGAAGCCGACATCGTCATCTCCTCCACCGGCAGCCCCGAGCCGATCCTGCACAAGCGCGATGTGGAAGCTGCCTTCCGCGGCCGCAAGCACCGGCCCCTGCTCATCGTCGACATCGCCGTGCCCCGCGACGTGGCCGAGGACGTGGCGGGCATGGAGGACGTCTACCTCTTCAGCATCGACGACCTGCACAAGGTCGTGGAAGAGAACCTGCAATCGCGGCGTGTCGCTGCCCAAGAGGCCGAGACCCTCATCGAGGCGCAGGTGACGCGCTTCAACGAACAGATGCGGGTGCTGGACGCGACGCCGGCCATCCGTGCCCTGCGCGAGCACGCAGCCCTGCTCAGGGAGCAGACTCTCGAGCAGGCCCGCCAGCGCCTGGCCCAAGGCGAGCCGCCGGAACAGGTGCTGCGCTTCCTGGCGGATACCCTGAGCAACCGCCTGATGCATGCACCCACTGCGCAATTGCGCCAGGCCGCCCACGATGGCCGCGCGGAACTCATCCGCGACATCCATGCCCTGTTCGGTCTCGACCACGAGGACGGCGGCGAGAGCTGAGGCTCGCGCCTGTCTATATAATCGCTCCGTGAAAGACTCCATCCGCCTCAAGCTGGAACGCCTGGCTGCCCGCCATGAAGAGGTGGGGGTGCTGCTGTCCCAGCCGACCGCCGCCAACGATTCCAACCGGTTCAGGGACCTCTCCCAGGAATATGCGCGCCTGGAACCCCTGGCGCAGAAGTTCCACGCCTACAGCAAGGCCGAGGGGGACCTCGCCTCCGCCGACGAGATGGGCAAGGACCAGGACCCGGGGATGCGCTCCCTGGCCGAGGACGAACGCAAGGCTGCCGTCGCGCGCATCGAAGCCCTGGAGCCGGAGCTGATGAAGCTCTTGCTGCCCAAGGATCCCCACGACGATAGCAACATCTTCCTGGAGATCCGCGCCGGCACCGGAGGTGACGAGGCCGCCATCTTCGCCGGCGACCTGTGGCGCATGTACAGCCGCTACGCCGAGGAACAGGGCTGGAAGGTGGAGATCCTGAGCGAGAGCCACGGGGACCACGGCGGCTACAAGGAAGTCATCAGCCGGGTCGTGGGCCAGGGCGCCTACTCCCGCTTCAAGTTCGAGTCCGGCACCCACCGGGTGCAGCGGGTCCCGGCCACCGAGTCCCAGGGCCGCATCCACACCTCCGCCGTGACGGT
>DASXYJ010000280.1:0-7793 GCA_036502565.1 Gammaproteobacteria bacterium | reverse complement strand
CGCGACCCCCTGCCGCTGCCGCGCCTGGTCATCAAGCGCAAGCCCGCCAGTATCTTCGACTACAGCTTCGACGACTTCGAGATCGCGGGCTACCAGTCCCATCCCGCGATCAAAGCGCCCGTGGCCGTCTGAACCCGCCAGTAGAGCAGGTGAGCGACATGGCGGCTTGGGGCAAGCGGATATCGGTGACTCTCGCGCTGTCGGTGGCTGTCATCACATGGGAATGTAGTGCCGGCACGCCGGTGCCGATCGAAGCGGGAGCCAACCCTCATCCGGTGCAGTTGCGGCGGCCGCCCCAGGCAGCCCTGAGCGCCACCGCCATCCTCGGCAAGCAGATCTTCTACGACCACAACCTCTCGGCATCAGGCAGCATGACCTGTGCCTCCTGTCATGATCCCGCGCATGCCTATGGTCCCCCGGATGGCGCTTCAGCGCGCCTCGGAGGAGTAGATGGTGAGACGCAGGGCAATCGTGCCGTGCCGGGCCTGCGCTACGCTTTCCACACGCCCAACTTCAGCATCGGACCCGACATCGACGAAGCCGGAGCGCTGAACCCCAACCAGGCGGCGTCGCGGTCAGCTGGCCTGGTGCGTGTCCCGAAGACCGCGGGTTCCACCGCCAGCGCCGTGGCCATGGTCCCGCAGGGCGGCCTGTTCTGGGACGGCAGGGTCAACACGCTGCAGCTCCAGGCCGTGGGTCCGTTATTGAACCCTGTCGAGATGGCGAACCCGGATATCGCCACCGTGGCGGCGAAGCTCAGCAGAGCGCCCTATGCCTACAGCTTCGTGCAGGTGTTCGGCGCCGGTATCCTCCAGAAGCCGACTCTCCTGGTGGAGGAGGCCATGTTCGCGGTGGCACGCTTCCAAGTGGAGGACGTCTCGTTCAACCCCTATACCAGCAAGTACGACTACTGGCTGGAGGGGAAGGCGGACCTCAGTCCGGCAGAGTCGCGTGGGCTGAAGCTCTTCGACGACAAGGACAAGGCCAACTGCGCCGGTTGCCATATCGACAAGCCCGGCACGGACGGGCAGCCGCCACTCTTCACGGACTTCCAGTACGAGGCCCTCGGCGTACCACGCAACCCGGTGCTCAAGGTCAACACGGATCCGGCTTATCATGACTTGGGGCTGTGCGGCCCGATACGCCACGACATCGCCACCCAGACCCAGTACTGCGGCATGTTCCGCACCCCTTCTCTGCGCAACGCCGCCACCCGCAAGGTGTTCTTCCACAACGGCGTCTATCACAGCCTCGAGGACGTGCTGGCGTTCTACGACTTCCGGGACGTGCGGCCGGACAAGATCTATCCCAAGGGACCGGATGGAAAGCCGCTCAAGTTCGATGACATCCCCAAGGCCTACCTTGCCAACATGGACGCCACGGACCCGCCCTTCGATCGCAAGCCGGGACAGGCACCGGCCATGACCGACCAGGACATGCGGGACATCATCGCGTTCCTCGGGACGCTCACGGACGGCTACCAGCCGCAGGCGAGTCCGGCCGTCCGCTGATGGGCATGGTGTAAGATGGCGGCCCCGACGCGAGCTTGTGCCACCATGGATACCCTCAGCTGGCAGGAATTCGAGAAGGTGGAGCTCCGGGTCGGCACCATCGTCGCCGTCGAAGCTTTCCCGGAAGCCGGCAAGCCTGCCTACAAGCTCAGCGTGGATTTCGGGCCGGAGGTCGGGCTCAAGCGTTCCTCGGCCCAGATCACTGCGCACTACACGCCGGATGAACTCAAGGGCCGCCAGGTGGTGGGTGTGGTGAACTTCCCGCCCAAGCGCATCGGCCCCTTCGTCTCGGAATGCCTCATCACCGGTTTCTACCGGGAGGATGGCAGCGTCATCCTCGCGGTGCCAGACAAGGCCGTCCCGGACGGAGCGAAGCTCGGATGAAGGTCTCGCTGATAGTCGCCGTCGGGCTCCGCAACGAGATCGGCAAGGCCGGCAAGATGCCTTGGCACCTGCCGGCGGACCTCAAGCATTTCAAGCGCAACACCCTCGGCAAACCGGTGCTGATGGGTCGCAAGACCCTGGAAGCCATCGGCCGGCCGCTACCGGAGCGGCGCAACCTGGTGCTGACCCGGGATGCGTCCTTCAAGGCCGAAGGCTGCGAGACCGTGACTTCGTTGGATGCAGCCATTGAGAGGATAGCTGGCGCACCGGAACTGATGGTGATCGGCGGGGGTGAGGTGTATCGCCTGGTCTGGGCGCGTACGGACCGCATCTATCTCACCCGTATCCAGGCGGACGTGGAGGGAGCGGACACCTTCTTCCCGGACGTGGCGGATGGACACTGGCGCGAGGTCTTCCGGGAGGAGCACCGGGCCGACGAGAAGAATCCCTTCGACTATTCCTTCCTGCTGCTGGACCGCGTCAGATAGGCGCTGACTGGCGCCAACTCTGCGATCTCCTTGCACAACTTGTCCGCGTAGGCCATGCCGGCCTTGATCTCCGCGCCGAACTTGGCGCGGGACTTCTCCAGCTCCTGCTCGCGGGTCGCCGCATCGAAACGTTCGTTGGGGCGTTTGGCATAGCTCGTCATCAGCGGACCGGAGGTCACGGCGGCTGCCCTGGAGGCATCCAGACCGAAGAGCCGGGCCAACTTCTCCAGTTCTGCGGCGGGGGAGGCCAGCAGGTCCTGGAAATCCAGCCGCTGCGTCCTGTCTCCATACGCCTGTCGCGCCCGCTCGAAGTGCAGCATGCCGGTCAGCCAGTTCACGGTGAACATCCCGGCGTCGTCGAGCCCCGCGAGACGGATGTCACTGCGGCCGGTCAGGGCATGGAAGTCCTTCAACCAGGCCTGGGCATAGAAGCGGCCGTTGGCGCGCACGCCATCGCCCCGCATCATCACCGCGAGCCATGTCTCGAGATCGGCGTGCAGCAGCAGTGCGCGGGAACCGGCATCGCGCTCGAGGAAGTCCGGCAGCAGGTTGCTGCAGGCACTGGTGTGCTTGATGAGCGCGCAGGCCTCGGGGTGATACGTCCGGGACAGGCTGCGATACCCGGATCCCAGCAGCCCCCGCCAGTCAGCCTCGGCGAGGCGCGCAGCGGGGGACTGGATCTCGCGTTTCTCCACCGCCAGCCCGAGCAGCACCAGGGATTCCCGTATCGGCAGGCAACCCGGCAACTCAGCCAGCAGCCGCGACACCAGGGTCGAGCCGCAGTGGCTGACATGGAAGATGCCATGGGGCGCCGCCACCTTGAGGTGCTCGGTGCGGCGGCGGATGTCCGCCAGGCTCAACCAGGCACCGAGGGTCTGGTTCTTGAAGGCCCGATGGTCCAGGAAGGAGGCGGCCCGGTAGCCGGCATCGTCGAACTTCACCACCAGGCCGCGGCGGTTCACCAGGTCCAGGTCCTGCCAGAGGAAGTCAGGGCCCTGGGCCAGGCCCTTGGCGAAGTCCTCGGCGTTCAATGCACGCGCTCCATCCCGCCCAGCTCCGCGCGCACCAGGGCGTCCGCTTGCCCCAAGTCCACCTGGGCCACGTCGCTCACGCCCTGGGTGAGGCTGTCGAGGATGCGCTGCTGGACGACACCGCGGCTCTTGGCGTCCGCGTAAGGAAGGTGATGGAACATGACCATGGAGTAGCGCGGCACGAACATGCCGGGGTTGCGCTCCTCCAGCAGAAAGCCGAGTTTCTTCTGCAGCAGGAACTTGGGATCGCGCACCACGTCGCGCATCTCCACGTAGTTCTCCAGCGCCATGGCGGCGATGGCTTCGGCATTGGGACGGCGCAGGGTCTCGAATTCGGTGAAGACCTTGTCCCAGTCCTCGCCGTGGCGGCCGAGGCACTCATCCAGCACCAGGCAGTCCTCGAAGGCGCAGTTCATGCCCTGGCCATGGAACGGCACGATGGCGTGGGCGGCGTCGCCCAATAGCAGGGCGCGGCCGTCCGCGTGCCAGGTCGCCGTGTGCACGGTGCCCATGAGACCGGTGGGGCGGGTGCTGAAATCCTTCTCCAACTCGGGGATCAGGGCCAGGGCGTCCGGGAACTCGGCGGCGAAGAAGCGCTTGAGCTCGCCTGGCTGATCCAGCTTGGCGAAGCTGGGTTCACCTTCCCGTGCCAGGAACAGGGTCACGGTGAAGCTGCCGTCCAGGTTGGGCAGGGCGATGAGCATATAGCCGCCCCGCGGCCAGATGTGCAGGGCGTGCTTCTCCATGCGATGGCCGCCATCCGCTGCCGCTGGGATGGTGAGCTCTTTATAGGCGTGGGGCAGGATGTCCTCAGTGACTTTCACACCCCGGTGCCTCATCAAGGCCTGGCGCACGGCGGAGCCGCCACCGTCGGTGGCGATGAGCCTCTCGGCGTGCACGGCGTGGCGCCGGCCGCCAGGCTCCTCCACCAAAGTCACCTGGTTGGTATCGAAGTCCACGTCCGCCACACGCTGGCCGAAATGGAAACGGGCGCCGGCTTTCTCGGCGGCATCCATGAGCAGCATGTTGAGGCCCGGCCGGGACACGGAGTAGATGACTTCCGCGGGGGTGCGCCCATACAAGGTCAGGCTGGTGGCACCTTCTTTGTCGTGCAACATGCGTCCGCGCATGGGGATCAGGAGCTTCTGCACCTGGGGCATCAGGCCGACTGCGTCCAGCGCACGGATGCCGCGGTGGGCGAGAGCCAGGTTGATGGAGCGGCCGGCGCTTATCGCATGCTCGCGCATGTCCGGCAGGCGCTCGTAGACCGTGACCTCATGGCCCCGCTTGGCCAGGTACACGGCCAGGAGACTGCCGGCCAGGCCGGCGCCGAACAGGGTGACCGGGGATCGCTCGCTCATTCCTTCACCAATCCTTCCAGGATCTCCACGAAGCGGAATACATCCATGTATGTGTTGTAGAGCGGCACCGGTGCTACCCGGATCACGTCCGGTTCGCGCCAGTCGCTGGTGACGCCGGCTTCCTCCAGGCGTTCGAACACCTGGCGCGCCGCATCCCGGCCCTTATGCAGGCGCAGCGAGAGCTGGCAGCCGCGTTGGGCAGGATCTGCGGTGGTGAGCACGTCGATGTGTTCCGCGAGCTTCTCCTTCAAGAGATGCTCGAGATAGCCGGTGAGCTTGAGGGACTTCTCGCGCAGCGCCGGCATGCCGGCTTCGTCGAAGATGTCCAGGGAGGCGTGCAGGGGCGCCAGGCCCAGCACCGGTGGATTGCTGAGCTGCCAGCCCTCGGCACCCGCCATGGGTGCGTATTCGGGCCCCATGCGGAAGCGCGAGGTCTTGTCGTGGCCCCACCAGCCCGCGAGGCGCGGCAGGTCGAAGGCATGGGCATGGCGCTCGTGCACGAAGCAACCTGCCACGGCGCCGGGCCCCGAGTTCATGTACTTGTAGTTGCACCATACGGCGAAGTCTGGACCTGCATCGTGCAGCTGCAGCGCCAGGTTACCCACGGCGTGAGCCAGGTCGAAGCCTATCTTGCAGCCGGCCCGGTGAGCCGCAGCGGTGATACGCTTGAGATCGAAGGCCTGTCCGCTGTAGTACTGCACGCCTGGCAGCATGACGAGGGCGATCTTGCCGCCTTCCGTCGCCAATACCGCCTCGACCTCCTCGGCGGGGATGAAGGGGTCGCCGCGCCTGGAGCTGAGTTCGATCAGACTCTCATCCGGGTCGAAGCCGTGCAGGCGCACCTGGGATTCCACGGCGTAACGATCCGAAGGGAAGGCGCCGCGCTCGATGAGTAACTTGTGCCGCTCCCGGGTGGGGCGGTAGAAGCTGGTCATCATGAGATGCAGGTTCACGGTCAACGAGTTCATGTTGACCACTTCCACGGGCTTGGCACCCACCAGGCGCGCCGTGCGTTCCGTGAAGACCTCATGGTATGGCATCCAGGGGCGGCGTCCGTCGAAGTGGCCTTTCACGCCCAGCCGCTGCCAATCCTCCAGTTCTTCCTGGACGTAGCGCTGGGTATCCAGGGGTTGCAGGCCCAGGGAATTGCCGCAGAGGTAGATCTCATCCTTCCCATCGTGCTGCGGTATGTGGAAGCGCCGGCGATAGACGGCCAGGGGATCGGCAAGGTCCAGCGTCTCCGCCTGTGCGCGGTCGGTTGCGTATCGCATCTCAGCTCACCGGGTAGAGGATGGGCCGGCTCGGCGCGGCGTCGGTCATGAACGCGGGGATCTGCAGGTCCAGCAGGTAGTAACCATCCCTCACGGAATCCGGCACGTACACCATCTCGGTGACGGTCGCCTGGGGCCGGCGCACGTCGGCGAGCTTGTGGCTGTTGGCAGGCATGCCCCAGAACACCCGGTGTGCGGACATGCGGCCTTCGTCCTCGGCCGGGTCCAGGGAGGGCACGTCCAGCAGCAGGTGCTCGACGCCCATGCGCACCAGGAGTTCCGCGGCGTCCATGCCGAGGTAGGCACAGGGCAACGGACCCACGTACTGGCGGGTGAGCTTGTCGTCGCCGTTGGGTAGCGTGCGCAGCACCAGCGCCTTGTGGAAATCGCTGAGTGGCTGGCGCAGCAGCGCCGCCTGCAGGCGGGCAGCGTCGATCAGCATGTCCTGGGGGGTCACCGTCACCAGGGTGGCGGGCAGCGGTGCCGTGGGCAATTGTTCCGCCACGCTCACGCGCTCCTCCACCATGTGGCCGATGCACTCGGTATGGGTGCCGTTGCAGTGGGGCACGAAGTGGTAGCGATAGACGTTGCAGCTGCCGCCTTTGCGCACGTCGCCCACCCACTCACCGCTCTTCACGGCTTCCGCGCTGGCGGTGGGCACACCGAAGAAGTTGGGCTGGGGCCCCTCGAAGAGCATCGGGATGGCGATGGGGGTGCCACGCGCCATGTCGGCCACGTACTTGCGGGACGCCAGCTCGAATGACATCAGCATCAGGCGAACCTCGAGCGCGGCAGCGCCAGCCATTCCAAGGCGGTGCCATGCAGGAGACGGGCGCGCGCGTGCTCGTCGAGGCTCATGGACTCGATGAGCTCACCGGCGCGTTCTTCGCCGAGCGGGAAGGGATAGTCGGTGCCGAGCGCGATGCGCTCCGGCCCCATGAGTTCCAGCATGTAGCGCAAGGCCCCCGGGTGATGCACCAGTGAATCCACGTAGATGCGCGTGAGATATTCCATGGGATCGACGGGATTGTCCACTGCGCAGAGGTCGGGCCGGGCATGGAAGCCATGGGAGATGCGCCCGACCGTAGCCGGGAAGCTGCCACCGCCGTGGGCGAAGGCGATGCGCAGGCGCGGCAGGCGCTCGAGGACCCCGCCGAAGATCAGCGAGGTGATGGCCAGGCAGGTCTCGGCGGGCATGCCCACCAGCCAGGGTGACCAATATTTATCCATACGTCCCTTGCCCAACATATCCCAGGGATGCACGAACACCGCCGCCCCAAGCCGCTCAGCCGCCTGGAACACCGGGAACAAGCTCGCATCGTCGAGGTTCTTACCGTTGACGTTGGAGCCGATCTGCACGCCGGCCAGCCCAAGCTCCTTGATGCAGCGCTCCAGCTCCTTCACCGCCATCTCGGGATTCTGCAGCGGCAGGGTACCGAGGCCCACGAAGCGTCTCGGATCCTCAGCGACCACCGAGGCCAGGTGGTCGTTGAGCAGCTTGGACAGATCCAGGCCGTCCCGGTCCTTGGCCCAGTAGCTGAACATCACCGGTACCGTGGACAGCACCTGCACGTGCACGCCGTGGGCATCGCATTCCTTGAGGCGGGTGGGGCCGTCCCAGCAGTTGGCCCCTATCTCGCGGAAGAAGCTGCCGTCGTCCTTCATCATCCGCGCGCAGCCGGTCTTGTGGTGATCCAGGTGGATGAAGCCGCCGTAGCCGTAGCGTTCCTTGAGGCTAGGCCAATCT
>DASXYJ010000279.1:0-2128 GCA_036502565.1 Gammaproteobacteria bacterium | reverse complement strand
CACGCCACGGGATGAAGCTTCGTGAGTTTCTTCCTGGTGGCAGCAGTGATGATGCTCATAGCGTGCCTCGCTGTGGGTCTGCCCCTGTGGCGCGGCCGCGCGCATGCGAGCGCCGGCATGGCCCAGGCCAATCGCGGAGTACATGCGTCACGGCTCCAGGAACTGCAGGAAGACCTGCAAAACGGGCGGCTCTCGGCGGAAGATCATGCCGCGGCGCAGCGTGACCTGGAGAGAGACCTCGCCGCCGGTGCGCAGGACAGCGCGTTCCATGCCGCAAGGCCGAGCAGGATCGCGGCAGTCATCTCGATCATGGTGGTGCTGGCGGCAGCGGCGGGGCTGTACTGGCGTTACGGCAGTTGGCGCGTCGGCAGCGAAGGCCTGCAGGCGGCATCCGCCCAAGCGGTCATCCAGATGGTGGATGACTTGGCGGCGCGCTTGCATACGCCGGAGGGCCAAGCCGACCTGCAGGGTTGGACCATGCTCGGTCATTCCTACATGATCATGGGCCGCTATCCGGATGCATTGGACGCCTTCGGCCACGCCCGGGCGCTGTCGAAGGATTCGGATCCACAGGTCCTCTCCAGCTACGCGGAGTCCGTGGCGCTCTCGGATCCCGATGCATTCATGGACAAGGCCCTGCCGGTGTTCGAGCAGGTGCTGAAGATGGACCCCCACAACGTCCAGGCACTTTGGTATGGAGGCTTGGGCGCGCTCCAGCGCGGCGACAGGTCCCTGGCGGTGCAGCGCTGGAACGCGGTCCTGGCCCAGGATCCACCGGCCGAGTATCGGCGCGTCATCGAGAAGGCGATCGCGGCTGCCGGCGGCACGGCTGAGAAGACCGAGGGTGTCGAAGGCGGCGCAACGGCCACCATGACCGCGATCAGCGTGCATGTGAGCCTGGCGCCTTCGCTGGCCGCCAAGGCCACGCCGGATGCCACGGTGTTCGTCTATGTGCAGCCCAAGGATGGAGCCGGCGGCCCACCCCTGGCGGCGCGGCGTTTCAAGGTCAGCGATCTGCCCCTGGACCTGAGACTCAGCGACCAGGATGCGGTGCTGCCGGGCCGGGTGATATCCGCTTATGCAGACGTGGTGGTGAGCGCCCGCATCTCCAGCAGCGGCACACCTGCGCCACGTGCCGGGGATCTGATGGGCAGGGCGGGGTGGCACACCGGCGGCAAACCCCTGCGCATCGTGATCAATACCGTCTTGAAATGATTCAGTGCGTGGTGCCGGCCGCCGGTGCCGCAGAAGTTTCCAGGCCCAATGCCTTCAGCCCTTGATCGAACACCAGATCCACCGGGATGTCGTCATTGGTGAGGCGTCCCAGATCATCGTGCAGCTGCGGCGGGATCACGCCTTGTTCGTCGGTCATCTTCTTGGCGGCGGCGTAGTCACCGTCGCCCTGGATGGTGAGCAGTTCCGCCGACAGTGCCTTCACCGCCGCTCGCATCTTGTCCGGGTCGACGCGGTACTTGCCGGTGGCCGGGTCGCGGCTGAATGCGCCCATCTGGCTGAAGAAGTTGAAGCGCACCATGTTGGCCTTGCCGTGGGCGTCACTGGCGCCGAAGCGCACCGAGCGGAAGATGCCCGCCAGGAAGGTCACGTAGTTGTCCATGAGCTTGGACTTGTCGAGCTCACCCTTGTCCGCTAGCCACTCCACCAGGAACAGTCCCAGCACGTCGGCCTTGCCTTCCTCGAAGCCCGAGAAGTAGTCCTTCAGCGCCTTGCGCACCGTCTGTTTGCCCTTCAGGGTGTTCTTGATGCCGAGACCATGCGCCACCTCGTGGAACATGGTGTTCTGGAAGAACGCGTCGAAGGTCACGTGCTTCAGCTGGTCGGGAGCGATCAGTTCCTTGGCGATGGGCAGCATGATCTTGTCGAACTTGGCATGGATCACGTTCTCCATCTGGAAGCGGCGCGTGCCTTTCTGCAGCTGCACCTGCTCGTCGTTGGGCAGGTTGTCGGCGATGGTCTTGGCGCCAGTGTTTGCGTCGCCGGCGTAGTAGATGGCGTTGTAGGCGCCCAGGTCGGAATCCGTGCCCGGGGTCTCCTTCTTGTACTTGGGCGGAACCGGCAGATCCTTCTGCAGCATGGGCAGGAACACCGCGAAGCGCTTCAGCTTCATGGA
>DASXYJ010000278.1:0-6728 GCA_036502565.1 Gammaproteobacteria bacterium | reverse complement strand
GGGACAAGATGAATCAATCGATTAAAGATGAAAAGGTAGAAACCGCCTTAGCTTCCACGCTGTGATTATGTCTTGGTGCTGCAGGCGTCAGTGTGACCTGGCGCATATTTGCGACATCCACATGACCGGGCGCTGCGCTAGACTGGATCTCCTGCGTGACTTTCACTCTGGGGAGTGATCATGAAGATAGGCATCCTATCCGATCTGTATGTGGATGAGCTGGGCGCACTAGGTGCCCCGAGTCAGGAACCGGATGTGCTGGTACTCGCCGGCAACATCGGCCAGGGCATGCATGGCCTGGAATGGGCCGCCACCACCTACCATTGCCCCATCATCTACGTCTGCGGCAACTACTCTTACCGCGACCGCGACATCGACAGTCTGGATGCCGATCTCAAGGAGCGGGCCTGGGGTACCCACGTGCATCTACTGCAGAACGACACCCTGGTTGTGCGGGGCGTGCGTTTCATCGGTTGCACCCTGTGGAGCGACTTCGACCTCTATGGCGATCCGGATACGGCGATGCAGCTCGCCGAGGACGGCAACCTGGACTACTACCGCATCCGGAACTCCCAAGGCCATCGCATCAGGCCGTCGGACACCCTGGTGCGGCATCGCAAGGCCGTGAGCTATCTGGAAGGCGCGGTGACCACGCCTTTCGATGATGGCCATACCGTCGTCATCACCCACCATGCGCCATCTTCGAAGTCGGTGCCGCCGCGCTATCGCGGCGATCAGCTCATGGCCTGCTACGCCTCCAACCTCGATCACCTGGTGGAGCGGGCGGACGCCCTCTTGTGGGTCCATGGTGGCGACCACGATGCGACGGACTATGTGCTGGGCGGCACGCGGGTCCTGTCGAATCCGCGGGGTTTCCCCACCGAAAGTATCCGCGAGGTCGCCCCCTTCCGCCCGGACTACCAAGTCGAGTTGTGAGACGCGGCGGGTGATCGGGGACCGACCCCGATCGGAGAGTTACCGCGAGGATGGGCGCCGTTTGGATTTGCGCGTTGTAGACCTGGCAGGGCCTGCCTTGGCACCTGCAAAAGACCATGATCTCTCAAGCAAGTCGCGTAATGAAGTCCGGTCGATGTGAGACAAGCGGACCAGGACCATCGGATACTTCGAATAGTGCGGCGTCAGATAGTACGTATCAGGCTCGCTCGATATCAACTGCGCGCGCTCGGCGGGACCGATCCGGACCACTAAGGATTCTGGATCGGCCGACTTGTGCAGCGCCGGGCACGCCAACAGCTTCCCACGCACCTTGAATGAGGGCACGCCATGCAGGGTGCTTTCCTGCACGTCTGGCAAAGCCATGGCGATATCACGCACGCATCGAGATCGAGCTTCTTGCGTGGCATGAGCCCCGTTTCCGCCTTCGGATAGGACACGATCAGCATAGACCACGATGGATGCAAAGGCCGCTCGATGAGCGGCCTTTTTATCATCGACCGTTTTGACGCGGTTATTTCGTCGCTGAGCCGGGGCCGCCGACGCTCAATGATGATGCTGTTCCTGAGCGCCGGCAGGGGAGGCGGGGACCACGATCATGAAAGCGTAAGGCTTTCCGGGATCGCCGAGGAAGGGCATGGTCGGCGTGGACTTATAGCCGAGGTCTTTCGCCGTCATGTAGGGCGCATAGAACATGAGGTGACCGGGGATGTGCCGGAACGTGTCCTTGTCAGGGTCGTAGAGGTAGTTGTTGCTGGATAACATGTAGACGATGCCGGGCTTGGCGGGAGCCTTGTAGAGGCCGCTCTTGTAACCCGCGTCGATATCCTTCTGGATCGCGTCTTCGCTGGCGCCGGCGGCCCGCATCGCTTCGGTCTTCAGGATGACCGCCAGCAGTGTGCGGCTGCCTTCCACGTCGTAGCATTCCGGGGCCACGCCCCCGGCCAGGTGGTCCCGGTCCACGATGCAGCTGAATCCGTTGCTGCCCTGTCTCGCCACCTCGTATCCCTTCGGAGCGAGCACGTAGACCGTCGCGTCGTCGGCGACTTCCTTCGGCGCGGCGCTCATGGCGAGGCTCATCTGCACGTCCCGGGGGGTCGTGGCATCGATGTGCTTCACCAGGTCATCAGCCAGGACGCTGCAGGGCAGCACCAGCGTCATCCAGGAAAGTACCAGGGCGCGTTTGGTGAACATGCTGGGTCTCCGGTTTGGATGCTCGGGTAGAGGCCCCGATTATTTCGTGCCGGCAGCGGGGGCCGCAGCCGTTGACGCAGGCGCAACCCCCGCCGCCTGGCTGTACCAGCCTTCCGTCATACTGAAAAATTTGTCATAGAGGTCCTTCGCGCCGGCGGGATTCTCCACGTGCGCGAGCTTGCTGTTCTTGCAGCCGAGGGTCTTCTCGGTGAACTTCAGCAGGTCCTTCTCCAGGTCCTTGGAGCGCTGGGTGGGGGGCTCGGAGTAGAGACTCACGGCGTAGCTGTCCGGCTGGTCCGCGAAACCCTTGAAGGCGATCTCGCGGCGGGCGCTGTCTATCCCGACGGTATCCACGTGCATCCAGCTGAAGTCCGGCGTCAGCTTCTTGCCGGCCTTCACCTTGTCCAGGGGGCGGAAGCCCTTGTCGGTCATGAACTGCTCGATGGCCTGCTCGGAGGGCGGGTTGGCCTTGCCCTTGCACTCGAACTGGAAAGCCAGGTCCGCGCCGAAGGAGTTCGGCTTGGCCACGGAGTCGTCCACGGTGTCCGGGCGGAGCACGATCAGGACCAGTCCGATCCCGATGATCGCCGCTATGAGGGCGCCCAGTATCCAGCCTTTCATCATCTTGAGACCTCGTGGAGCTGCTTGGTGGTGTGTCCTGGCAGCGAATGATAGGGGACAGGCCGCCCCTTTTTATGAAGGAATCCTGAAAAGAATCTGACTTCGGGAAGGAGGCCCCATTCATCCTTTGATACATTTGGACACTGGTCTTTACCGGGCGATACACGCCCGGCCCGGGGAGGTCCCGCAGATGGGTATCACTGAGATATCGAGGAAGGTCGGATTCGCGGCCGCGTGGATCATCGGGTGGGCCTGGGCGCTCCTGGCTGGGGTAGGCGGGCTGGTGCTCCTCATCCATGAAGGTCCCTGGCCCCTGACGAACGGCTGGTTCGCGATGTTCTCAGGCATCGCGGCTTGCCCCTTGAGCGGCTGGCTGCTGAAGAGATACGCGGATATCCGGGTCCCTATCTGGGTGCAGCTCGGGGTCGCCCTGCTGATCATGATCGCCGGCCGCATCGCCGTGGTATTCCTGCTGCACCGGCCGTTCCTGCCTCACTGCTCGGCGAACTGCTGGTAAGGGTATTCGTGCATGGCAAGTCGGACCGTCATCATCGCAGGCGCCACGGGCCTCGTGGGCAAGGAGATCCTGGCGGGTCTGCTGGCAGACCCGAGCGTGGCCGCCGTACACAGCGTCGGCCGCAGGAAGCCAGCGGTCCAGGCTCCCAAGCTGACGTCCCACGTCGTCGACTTCGCCGCCTTGCCGGCCCTGCCAACCGCCGATGAGGTCTACCTGGCCCTGGGTACCACCATCAAGGTCGCCGGCAGCCAGTCCGCGTTCCGCGCCGTGGACTACGCCGCCAACCTGGCGGTAGCGACGGCGGCACTGGCGGCAGGCGCCAAGCGGGCGGGTCTGGTGAGCGCGATGGGGGCCGATCCCCACTCGAAGATCTTCTACAGCCGCGTGAAAGGCGAGCTCGAGGAGGCCTTGGCCAAGCTGCCGTTCGCGGGACTGGTCATGGCGCGGCCGTCGCTGTTGTCAGGGGACCGTGAGCAACTCGGGCAAGCCCTGCGACGGGGCGAGATCGTGGGAGCCGCGCTCGGAAAGCTGGCGGGCTTCCTCATCCCCGCGAACTACAAGCCCATCGCCGCGTCGGCAGTAGCGAAGGCTCTCCTCTCCACCGTACCCTCGGCCAGTGGCAAGACCGTCCTGCTATCGGGTTCGATGCGCGCGCGTGTTTAAGGAGACAGCACCGTGAGCGCGTTCGGGCGGCACGCACCCTGGTGGCTGGCAATGGCTATGGGCTTCGCCGCCGCATTTGCATGCGTCGACGCCATGATCCGTCTTGCCGCCAAGGCCCGCGCACTTAGGCGCTGGGTGGAGGTGGATGCCACGCTCGAAGACATGAACATCGAGTCGCAGAGCTCGAAGCTGGATGTCTGGAAGGACTATTCCATCCAGGTGCGCTACACCTACAGCTATCGCGGCCAGCAGTTCCGCGGCGACAAGGTCAGCGTGCTCGAGACCATGAAGGGCATGGGCGGCAGTTATCCCGCATCCCTGAGGAAGCAGCTTTCCGAACAGTACGCTTCCAGGCGGCCGATGAAGGCCTGGGTGGATCCCGCGGACCCGCGGCAGTCTTTCCTGGTGAAGATCTCGCTCGCCAAGCAGATGCTGATGTTCACGGCCGGGCTGATATTCGTGGCACTCATCATCGCGGGCTTCTGCCTGGGATTCCTCAGCTTCGCGCCCATCCCAGTCCTGGCCCAGCTCGAAGGCTTGGCAGCCGGCGTGGCGCTGTATCTCTTCTGGCGTTTTGTCAGCTGGCAGTAGGGGCAGGCTATGTGGGCACCCCTGCGACGCAGGCTCGATTCCATGACCCGAGGTTACGCTGTCCCGTCGGGGATGACTGAGCAGGCGGAGATACCGGGCATCCCCGGAGCACGGCTTTGGGCCGACCGGGACCTGGGCGCGTTCGTCGAACTGGTCATGGATGACAACAGGCGCGAGATGGAGGCCTTGGCGCGCGCAGGCATCTCCAAGGATGAGCTTCCGCCGGCGCACATGCTGGCCATCTCGGGTGGGGGTGATGCCGGCGCCTTTGCGGCGGGGATACTCAACGGATGGACACAGCACGGTAGCCGGCCTAGCTTCCGGGTGGTCACGGGCGTCAGCGCCGGGGCCCTGGCGGCGCCCTTCGCCTACCTGGGGCCTCGCTATGACGGCGCCTTGCACGACATGGCCACCTCGGTCGGTCCCAAGGACATCTTCCGCACGCGCAACGTCATCGCCGGGTTCCTCAGCGATGGTCTGGCGGATAGCGCGCCCCTGTACAGCCTCATCTCGCGGCATGTCACCCGGGAACTGCTAGATGCGGTTGCGGAAGAGCATGCCAAGGGGCGGGTCCTGATGATCGGTACCACCGAACTGGATTCCGGCCGCCCCGTGACCTGGAACATGGGCCGGATCGCATCCAGCGGTTCACCCGGGGCGCTGACCCTGTTCCGCAAGGTCATGGTCGCTTCCATGAGCATCCCTGGGGCAGTCTCGCCGGTCATGATCGACGTGGAGGTCGATGGGCAGCCGCATCAGGAGATGCACGTGGATGGCGCGGTCATCAACCAGATATTCCTCTACCCCGCGCGCGGCCTGGCGGAATTCAAGAAAGCCGTGGGGCAGCCCATAACCCGCAAGATGCATGCCTACGTGCTCCGCAACGGGAAACTGGGGCCGGAATGGGCCTGGACCCGGCGGCGCATGTCGAGCATCTTCGCCCGCTCCATCAGCACGCTCCTCAACGTACAGGGTTCCAGCGACCTGGAGCGCATCCATGACATCGTCACGGCGGATGGCGTCGACTTCAATTGCGCCTACATCGGCAATGACTTCACCTTCACCCATGCAGTGCGCTTCGAGTCCGGGTTCCTGCGGCGCCTGTATCAGTACGGTTACGAGCAGGCCGCCACGGGCATCGCCTGGAAGAAGGCGGTCCCGAGTCGCGTGGAATAGGCCGTCGCGCCTGTGCATGCTGCCCATCCGGCCGTCAGTCGAGGCCGACTTGGGGCATCCCGATCAGAAGTGATAGCTGAGGAACACCAGGTTCTCGCCGATGTTCGCGCCCTTCAGGCCGCCGTTGGAGAGGTGACGCACGCCGAGCGCCCAGTCGCCCGTGTGATAGCCGAACGTGGTCATGAACTGGTAGGCGCTGGTGAGCGTCTCGGTCTGCTTGGTGATGAGCGCGGGACCGAAGCTGGCGAAGAGATGCTGGTCGACGATCATATAGGATGCCGCCACGAAGCTGGTGTCACGGTCGTCCTGGCCGACGCCGCCGATGTTGCCGATGGTGTAGTCCCAGGGGCTGCCGGCCGGGACCCAGTCGACCATCAGCGCCCGGCCGCGGCCACCGTCATGCATGCCGGTGTAACCCGCTGAGAGATAGGTGTCGGCGTGCACCACGGCCGGAGCCAGGGTGATGAGGGCCGCCGCCGTCACAGCGGCCAGTCTCGACGGGATTTTGCCATTGGCGTTCATGATGGGATCTCCTTTAGTTATCTATATATCGAGCAATCTCGATATCTGTTTCCAAAAAAACTCACGCTGCGGCCAGCGTGAGTCCCTCCACCAGTGCTTCGATCTTCTCTGCGGCGGCCACGCGTGACTGGTGCGCGATCTCGTCGCCGTGGGACTGCCGGTCCACGTGTATGAACGTGATGTCGCGCAGGCCCATGAGCGAGAGGATGTGGCGCAGGTAAGGCTCCTGGAAGTCCAAGGCTGCGGTCAGCGTGCCGGGCGCATAGCTGCCGCCCCGTGACGTGATCACGATGACTTTCTTGCCGTGCAGCAGCCCCAGCGGCGGGCGCTGCGAGAAGTCCACCGTCTCGCCGGTGCGCACCACCATGTCGATCCAGCCCTTTAGCGGGGCCGAGATGGTGAAGTTGTACATGGGCGAGCCGATCAAGATCACGTCGGCTTCCTTGAGCTCGCTGATGAGCTTGTCGGAGAGGCCGAGTTCCATGTGCTG
>DASXYJ010000277.1:0-7586 GCA_036502565.1 Gammaproteobacteria bacterium | reverse complement strand
GAGGAAGGCCTGAGGGCCGGCAGCGCCATCGCCGCCGGCGTGGCCCTGGCCCGCACCCTGGGCAACCTGCCGCCCAACGTGTGCACCCCTTCCTACCTCGCCGCGGAAGCCGCCCGTCTCGCCAAGGGCAGCAAGCTCAAGGTGAAGGTGCTGGACCAGGCGGAGATGAAGAAGCTCGGCATGGGCGCGCTCCTGGCCGTGGCGCGCGGCAGCCGCCAGGCGCCGAAGCTCATCATCATGGAGTACAACGGCGCGGGCAAGGACCAGAAGCCGCACGTGCTGGTGGGCAAGGGCATCACCTTCGACACCGGCGGCATCTCCATCAAGCCGGCTCCCGCCATGGACGAGATGAAGTTCGATATGTGCGGCGCGGCCAGCGTGTTCGGCACCCTGAAGGCCGTCATGCAGCTCGGCCTCAAGATCAACGTGGTGGGCGTGGTACCGAGCGCCGAGAACATGCCGGGCGGCGACGCCACGCGTCCCGGCGACATCGTCAGCACCATGTCGGGCCAGACCGTCGAGATCCTCAACACCGACGCCGAGGGCCGCCTGATCCTGTGCGACGCCCTCACCTACGCGGAACGCTTCAAGCCCGCCAGCATCGTGGACATCGCGACGCTCACCGGTGCCTGCGTGATCGCGCTGGGCAACGTGGTCTCGGGCCTGCTCGGCAACAACGAGCGCCTGGTGCAGTCGCTCAAGGCCGCCGGCGACAAGGCCGAGGACCGCGCCTGGCCGCTGCCGCTGTACGACGAGTACCAGGACAGCCTGAAGAGCAACTTCGCGGACTTCGCCAACATCGGCGGCCGCGAGGCTGGCGCCATCACCGCGGCCTGCTACCTGTCGCGCTTCACCAAGAACATGAACTGGGCGCACCTGGACATCGCCGGCACCGCCTGGAAGGGCGGCGCGGAGAAAGGCGCCACCGGCCGTCCGGTGCCGCTCTTGGTGCAGCACTTGCTGGACCAGGCGTGACCGCAGGGCGATGACCCAGGTCGACTTCTATATATTGGAAGGCAACGGCCCAAGAGGCCGTGCACTCTTCGCCTGCCGCCTCGCCGACAAGGTGGCGGGCATGGGCCACAAGGTGTTCGTGCAGACCGAGAGCGAGGGCGCGGCGCGCGAACTGGACGAGCTGATGTGGACCTACAGCGACAGGAGCTTCCTGCCCCACTGCCTGGCGGGCCAGGATCCGGAAGCCAAGGTGCACATCGGCCACGGCGCGGAACCCGGCGGCGACTTCCACCTGCTCATCAACATGGCCGCCGAGGTGCCGGGGTTCTTCTCCCGGTTCGAGCGGGTGGCCGAGGTGGTGGACGGGGACGAGACCCGCAAGGCCCAGGGCCGTGAACGCTTCCGCTTCTATAAGGATCGCGGTTATCCCCTGAAGACCAACAACCTGGACAACCGCGCATGAACACGTCCCCTTTCGCCTTATGAACAGACCGAGGATCCCCCCCGGCCTGGACATCCCGCTGCTGACCGACCTGGCGGACGAGTCCATGGCGACTGCGGCAGCCCCCGCGCCGCCGGCTGCTCCGGCTCCGGCGCCCGCTCCGGTCATGCAGCCGGTGCTGACCATCCCCCAGGACCTGCTGTCCCAGGAACTCACGGAGCGCATCGCGGCGCTCACCGACCGCCTGCTTAGGGATGCCGCCACCGAGATCCACGCCACCCTGGTGGAGAAGGTCTGGGAGAAGCTCCGGGAAGAGATCCCCGGCATCGTGGAAGAAGCCCTGCGCGACAATGCCCGGGATGACTGAAAGCGCCGGAAGGCCGCGACACCGCTGATATAATCCTAAGCCTCATGCCGCGCCGCGGCGCCGAACCATCCCGAGCCCGAGTCCCATGGAGAAAGCCTACGAACCCCGCGGCATGGAAGGCCGCTGGTACGAGACTTGGGAGAAGCACGGCTGGTTCGCGCCCAAGGCCTCGGGCACCCCCTACTGCATCCTGTTGCCGCCCCCCAATGTCACCGGCACCCTGCACATGGGGCATGCCTTCCAGCAGACGCTCATGGACACCCTCACCCGCTACCACCGCATGCGCGGCGAGCGGGTGCTGTGGCAGGGCGGCACCGACCACGCCGGCATCGCCACTCAGAAGATCGTGGAGAACCAGCTGGCCGCCGCCGGCAAGTCACGCCACGATCTGGGACGCGATGCCTTCCTGGAGAAAGTCTGGGAGTGGAAGGAGGAGTCGGGCTCCACCATCACCCGCCAGATGCGCCGCCTGGGCGCCTCCGTGGACTGGAATCGCGAGCGCTTCACCATGGACGCGGGGCTTTCCGCAGCTGTGCGGCGCGTGTTCGTGACCTGGTATCGCGACGGCCTGCTGTACCGCGGCAAGCGCCTGGTGCACTGGGATCCGATCCTGCAGACCGCCGTGTCCGACCTCGAGGTTAACAACGAGGAGCGGGACGGCAGCCTGTGGCTGATCCGCTATCCCGCTGCCGCCGGCGGCAAGGACCTGGTGGTGGCCACCACCCGTCCCGAGACCATGCTGGGCGACGTGGCGGTGGCGGTGCACCCGGAAGACGAACGCTACAAGGACATGATCGGCAAGCAACTCAAGCTGCCGCTCACGGACCGGCTCATCCCGGTCATCGCCGACGACTACGTGGACAAGGAGTTCGGCACCGGCTGCGTGAAGATCACGCCGGCCCACGACTTCAACGACCAAAAGCTCGGCCAGCGTCATGGCTTGGCCAACATCAACGTCTTCACGCTCGACGGCAAGGTCAACGACGAGGCACCGGCGGTGTACCGCGGCCTGGATCGCTTCGTGGCGCGCAAGAAGATCGTGGCGGACCTGGAAGCCGCTGGCTTCCTTGTTGAAACAAAGAAACACAAGCTGATGGTGCCCATCAGCCAGCGCTCCGACGCGGTCATCGAGCCCATGCTCACGGACCAGTGGTTCCTGGACCTCACCCGCGACACGCTTCCAGACGGCCGCCCCGGCGGCAAGCGCGCCATCACCGAACCCGCGCTGGCCGCAGTGCGCGGCGGCGCCGTGAAGTTCACGCCGGAGAACTGGAGCACCACCTATATCCAGTGGCTAGAGAACATCCAGGACTGGTGCGTGAGCCGCCAGCTCTGGTGGGGTCACCAGATCCCGGCCTGGTACGACGAAGCCGGCAACATCTTCGTGGGCGAGGACGAGGCGGATGCACTGAAGCATGCCACGACCAAGCCCGTCGGCAAGTTGCGCCAGGACGATGACGTGCTGGATACCTGGTTCAGCTCGGCGCTGTGGCCGTTCTCCACCCTCGGCTGGCCCGGCGACACTGCCGAGCGCTCCCAGGAGTGGCAGCAGTTCCAGGGCTTCCTGCCCTCATCTGTATTGATCACAGGGTTCGATATCATCTTCTTCTGGGTGGCGCGCATGGTCATGGCCACCCAGTACTTCACCGGCCAAGTGCCGTTCCGCGAGGTGTACATCAACGCCATCGTGCGCGACGCGGAAGGCCAGAAGATGTCCAAGTCCAAGGGCAACACCCTCGACCCCCTGGATCTGATCGACGGCATCACCCTCGATGAGCTGGTGAAGAAATCCACCGCTTCGCTCCTGATCCCACAGGTGCGGGAGAAGGTGGAGAAACGGGTGCGCAAGGACTACCCCCAGGGCATCCCCGCCGTGGGCGCCGACGCGCTGCGCTTCACCTTCGCGGCGCTCGCCACCTACAGCCGCACCATCAACTTCGACCTGAAGCGTTGCGAAGGCTACAAGAACTTCTGCAACAAGCTGTGGAACGCCTCCCGCTACGTGCTGATGAACACGGAGGGCCAGGACAACGGAGCGAGCGGCGGCGAGATGGCGTTCTCCCTCGCCGACCACTGGATCCAGTCGCGCCTCGCCGAGACCTTGAGCGTGGTGGAGAAGGAGTTCGCCAGCTATCGCTTCGACCTGGCGGCCCAGGCACTCTACGAGTTCACCTGGAACGAGTTCTGCGACTGGTACCTGGAGCTCTCCAAGCCCGCCCTGCAGGGCGAAGGCGTCGACGCTGCCCATCAGCGCGGCACCCGCCACACCCTGGTGACGGTGCTGGAAGCGCTGCTGCGGGCCCTGCACCCCATCACCCCCTTCATCACCGAAGAGATCTGGCAGAAGGTCGGCCCGCTGGCAGGCAAACAGGGCCAGAGCGTGATGATCCAGCCTTATCCGAAGGCCGGCGACTTCAAGCGCGATGAGAAGGCGGAACAGGAGCTGCGCTGGATCCAGGAGTTCATCCTGGGGCTGCGCCGCATCCGCGCCGAGATGGACATCGCGCCGTCCAAGGAGATGCCGGTGCTCCTGCAGGGCGCCTCCAGCTCCGACCTGGAACGCCTGAAGCAGCATCAGGCGCTACTGGTGTTCATCGCCCGCCTCGCCGGCATCGACGTGCATACCCAGGGCGAACCGCCGCCTTCCGCCACGGCGCTGCTGGGCGAGATGAAGATCCTGGTGCCCATGGCCGGCTTGATCGACATGGATGCGGAACGCGCCCGTCTCGCCAAGGAGATCGCGCGCATCGAGGGCGAGATCGTCAAATGCCAGGCCAAGCTGGGCAAGCCGGACTTCGTGGACAACGCGCCGCCGGCGGTGGTGGAGAAGGAGCGCCAACGCCTGAAGGATTTCGATACCACCCTGCAGGGTCTGCAGGGACAGCTCAAGCGCCTCGCGTCCCTATGACCGGAGGGGGCGGCTGATGCTGTTCAACTCCTTCACCTTCCTGATCTTCTTCGTCGTCGTATTCGCGCTGCACCGGCTGATGCCGGGCTGGGGCGCGAAGAAGCTGCTGCTGCTGGTAGCCAGCTACGTCTTCTACGCCGCCTGGAACCCGCCCTACGTGCTGATCCTGCTGTCCTCCACCACCCTGGACTGGTGGCTGGCGCGACTGGTGTGGAAGAGTGAGAGCCAGGCACGCCGCCGGCTGCTGCTGAGCTTGAGCCTGGTGGCTAACCTGAGCCTGCTGGGGTTCTTCAAGTACGGCAACTTCCTCCTTAGCAACGCGCAGGGACTGCTGGCGATGCTGGGCATCAGCTACGTGCCGCCGGCGCTGGACATCGTGCTGCCCATCGGCATCTCCTTCTACACCTTCGCCTCCCTCTCCTACACCATCGACGTGTACCGCAGGGAGATCGAGGGCGATGCGCCTTATCTGGACTACGCGCTGTTCGTGAGCTTCTTCCCGCACCTGGTGGCGGGGCCAATCGTCCGCGCCCGCCAATTACTCCCACAGATCAAGACGCCGCGTAGCGCCAGCCGTGACCAACTGGGTTGGGGCCTGTGCCTGGTCATCATCGGTCTGTTCACCAAGACGGTGCTGGCGGATTCGGTGTTCGCGCCGGCGGTGGACGCCGTGTACCGCGCTGCCACCATGCCCGGCACCCTGGATGCCTGGGCGGCGACGCTCGGCTTCTCCGGGCAGATCTATTGCGACTTCGCCGGTTACTCGCTGTGCGCCATCGGCCTGGCGCTGTGCTTCGGTTTCGAGTTCCCGGACAACTTCCACTATCCGTACGCAGCGCGCGGCTTCGCCGACTTCTGGCACCGCTGGCATATCACCCTGTCCACCTGGCTGCGCGACTACCTCTACATCCCCTTGGGCGGCAACCGCCGCGGCGCGGCACGCACCTATGTGAACCTGATGCTGACCATGTTGATCGGCGGGCTCTGGCACGGCGCCTCCTGGATGTTCGTGCTGTGGGGGGGATTGCATGGCGCTTACCTCTGCGCGGAACGCCTGCTGCGCGGACGCAGCACCCTGCCGCTGTCCAAGGGCGCCGCCACGGCGGGGAGCCTGCTGGTGTTCATGGTGGTGAGCCTCACCTGGATACCGTTCCGCGCCCGGGATACCGGCGTCGCCGCGCGGGTGGCCGGCGGCCTGCTGCACGCCGGCGGCAAGCCGCTCATCGACGGCCCACTGTTGCTGGCGAGCTTCGCCGGCATCCTGGGACTGCTCCTGTGGCAGCATGCCAACCGCGACATCTCGCTGGAGCAGCGCTTCGCGCGCTTCCATCCGGCGCTGCAGACCCTGCTGTTGGGTGCGTGCCTGGTCGCGATGTTCCTCTGCTCGGGAGGCGACGAACGTGCCTTCATCTACTTCCAGTTCTGACCGCCGCCTGCCGCGGCTGGCCTGGGCTCCGCTCCTGGCGGGTGCGCTGCTGATCCTGCTGGCTTGCGCCGGCGGGATGGAGACGGCGCTGGCGCTGCGCGGCTTCAGGCCCAGCACGGCCGAGTCGGCGCGCGCCTGGAGCGAGCAGCGTGCCCGGCTCGATGCCTTGGGCGATCGCGGCCTGGCGCTGGTGGGAGCCTCGCGCATCCTGCTGGACGTGGACCTGGCCACGCTGCGTGTGCGCACCGGGCTCGAGCCGGTGCAGCTCGGCATCGAAGGCGGCTCATTCCTGCCGGTGCTGGCGGGACTCGCCAACGACCAGGACTTCCATGGCCAGGTGATGGTGGAACTGGAAGTGCAGACCCTCGCCGAGCCGGCCCCGGGCAATGCGGCCTTCGGCTACCAGCAGGACTACCAGCGCCGGAGCCGGAAGTCGCTGCCCGACTTCAGGAGCAGCGAGGACTACCTCTCCGACCAGGTCTACCGCCGGCTGCGCAGCTACGCCGACGGCTCGCGTCCACTGACCGCGCTGCTGCATCGGGTGTTGAGCAGGCCCCTCGTCGACCAGTACCTGCGGCAACTGCCGGATCGTGAAGTGCTGGCGGACTACAGCAGGGTGCCGATGCCCTACTTCTATTACTTCCGGGCCTTCCGCAACCTGGACGGTTCCTCGGACCCGCCGGCGGACCTGAGCTTCGCGCAGATGGATGAGCGGCTGCGGGAGCGCATCGCTTCGTTACAGCCGGTGGACGACCGCTTCTTCCAAGGGGTGCTGCCGGCGGTCTACGCCATGGCGTCCCTGATCCAGCAGCGGGGCGGGAAGGTGAGCTTCGTGGCCTTCCCCACCAGCGGCTACGTGAAGCAGATCGACGAGCGCCGTTACCCGCGCCGCCTGTTCTGGGACCGTTTCACGGCCGGTGCCGACGCGCCGACGCTGGATTCGGCCGAGGTACCGGCGCTCTCGGCTTTCGACTGTCCGGACGGTTCGCACCTGGATTTCCGGGACCGGGGGCGCTTCACGGCGGCCCTGGTTACCGCCCTGCACCTGGGCGCGCACGCGCCCTAGTCCCTTGCCCTTGGTGGGGCCGGCCTGCCGGTTTATGATTACGTCCCCCACCGGAGCCCCCCATGCTTGCGACCCAGGTCAGACAGAAGGACGGCGTCTTCTATTTCGCGGCCTATCCCGTGGAGGACCTGCTGGCCAAGGTGAGGTTCATCAGCCGCTTCTACGGCGAGGGTGAGCAGATCGCCCCCGAGAAGCCCGCCGACAGCGACGAGATCGCCGAGTTCATCGGGCATATCGAGCACTCCGACAAGGCCTTCCAACGCCAGCTGGGCCGCGCCAAGGTGGCGGCGCTCAAGAACTTCTACGAGACCGCCGCCAGCCAGCCGCCGATCCCCGGCACGGTGCTGCTGTTCACCAACGAGCGCCTCAACTTCGAGCCCATGCAGGGCTTCGAGAGCGTGGGCCACCTGCAGGAGCCCAAGG
>DASXYJ010000276.1:0-4815 GCA_036502565.1 Gammaproteobacteria bacterium | reverse complement strand
GATGCTGGTGAACGCCGGCTCCAGCCCCATCATCCAGATGATCGCCGGCGCCGGCATGGCGGGCGTGATCTATGTGGCCCTGCACCAGCAGGTGAGCGTCGGTACCTTCGGCTCCTTCCTGGCTGCCATGCTGCTGGTGCTGCCGCCGCTCAAGCACATCACCGACATCAACGCACCCCTGCAGCGCGGCATCGCCGCCGGCCAGAGCATCTTCGAGCTCCTGGATGACAAGGTAGAGGATGAGGGCGGTTCGTTCACGCTGCCTCGCGCCACCGGCGAACTGGAGTTCAAGGGTGTCAGCTTCGCCTACAGCGAGGCCAAGGGTGCGGTACTGCACGACATCAGCTTCAAGGCGGCGCCAGGCCAGACCGTGGCCCTGGTGGGCCGCTCCGGCAGCGGTAAGTCCACCCTGGTGAGCCTGCTGCCGCGTTTCTACGATCCTTCCGCGGGCGGCATCTTCCTGGATGGCCAGGATCTGCGGCAGTTCACCCTGAAGAACCTGCGAGAGCAGGTGGCCATGGTCAGCCAGGACGTGATGCTGTTCAACGACACTATCCGCAACAACATCGCCTACGGATCCCTGGACAAGCGCACCGAGGCGGATATCGTGGCTGCGGCAGAAGCGGCCTATGCCATGCCCTTCATACAGCGCCTCCCACAGGGCCTCGACACCATGGTGGGCGACCGCGGCGTGCTGCTCTCCGGCGGCGAACGCCAGCGGCTCTCCATCGCCCGGGCTCTGCTCAAGAACTCCCCGGTGTTGATCCTGGATGAGGCCACTTCGGCCCTGGACTCGGAATCCGAGCGTCATATCCAGGCGGCGCTGGAGCAGCTCATGGCTAACTGCACCACGCTGGTCATAGCGCACCGTCTCTCCACCGTGGAGCGCGCCGACTGCATCGTGGTCATGGACCGCGGCCGCATCGTGGAGATGGGCAAGCACGCGGAGCTCCTGGCCAAGGATGGCCGGTACGCGGCCTTGCATCGTCTGCAGTTCCGTGACAGCGACGACTGAACCATGGCTGCCTGGCTGCTGCGCCGCTGGTATTCGCCTCACCCCGTCTGGTTCCTGATCCCGCTGGCCTGGGCTTTCTGGCTCATCTCAGGCCTGCGCCGTCTCGCCTATTCGGCCGGCATCCTGCCTTCGATCAAGTTGTCCCAGCCCGTGGTGGTGGTGGGCAACGTCACCGTCGGCGGCACCGGCAAGACCCCTTTCGTGATCTGGCTGGCCCAGGAGCTGCGCAAGCGCGGGCACCGGCCTGGCATCGTCACCCGCGGTTACGGCGGTAACGCCGATACGCCGCAACGCGCCGAGTCCGATAGCGACCCCGGACGGGTAGGTGACGAAGCGCTGCTGCTGGCGCGCCACAGCGGAGCGCCTGTGGCCGTAGGCCGTGATCGTATCGCTGCGGCGAAGCTATTGCCCCAGGATGTGGATGTGATCCTGAGCGATGACGGCTTGCAGCACTACCGCATGCAGCGGCAGCACGAGATCGTGCTCCTGGATGGCAGCCGCGGCCTAGGCAATGGCTGGCTGCTGCCGGTGGGCCCGCTGCGCGAGCCTGAGTCGCGCCTGGACCGGGCCCAAGTGGTCATCAAGGTCACGCCCGGGAGCAATTTCACCTGGCCCGATGCGCTACGCATGCGCCTCAAGGCCGATGCCGCCATGAACCTGAAGGACGGCAAGCGTCGCGACCTGCAGAGTTTTTCGGGGCAGAAGGTCCACGCCGTGGCGGGCATCGGCAACCCCCGACAGTTCTTCGCCACCCTGGAAGCCGCCGGCCTCAAGGTGGAAGGGCGTGAGCTTGCGGACCATGCGGTGCCCACGTCGGCAGACCTGGATTTCGGCGACGACCTGCCGGTGTTCATGACCGAGAAGGACGCCGTAAAATGCGTGGAGCTGGCCCTGGGCCGGCATTGGTACCTGGAAGCGGCGGCTGAGTTCGATGCCGCGGACGCGCAGCGGATATTGGACGGCGTGGAACGCGCCCTGCAAGGAAAACCTTAGAGGCATCTATGGACCCCAAGCTCCTGGAGATACTGGTCTGCCCCCTCTGCAAGGGCCCACTCCTGTACCGCAAGGCGGAAGCGGAATTAGTGTGCAAGGCGGACAAGCTCGCCTATCCCATCCGTGACGGCATCCCGGTGATGCTCGAGTCCGAGGCGCGCGCCTACACGGACAGCAAGGCTTAGCCCATGCCCTTCTCGGTAGTGCTCCCTGCCCGCTACGATTCCCAGCGCCTGCCGGGCAAACCCCTGGCGGACATCGCCGGCAAGCCCCTGATTTTGCATGCCTGCGACAGTGCCAGGAAGAGCGGCGCGACGCGGGTGATCGTCGCCGCCGACGACGCGCGCATCCGCGAGGCCTGCGAGAAGGCCGGTATCGAAGTGCAGATGACCGCCGCCAGCCACGCTTCCGGCACCGACCGCATCGCCGAAGTGGCGGAGCGTCTGGGCTGGGACGATGACGAACTGGTGGTGAACCTGCAGGGTGATGAGCCCATGATGCCGCCGGAATGTATCGAACAAACTGCGAAGCTACTCGAGTCCGGCGCGGACATGAGCACCCTGTGCACGCCCATCCATGATCTCCACGAGTTCATGAATCCCAACGTAGTGAAGGTGGTCGCGGACGGACAGGGCAGGGCACTCTACTTCAGTCGTGCGCCTATCCCCTGGAATCGGGATAGCGCTGTCTCAGGCCTCGCTTCCCAGCAGCATTACCAAGGTGCCCTCCGGCATATCGGCATCTATGGCTATCGGGTCGGCGCCCTGAAGCGGCTCTCCGCCACGTCGCCCTGTGAGCTGGAGCAGCTGGAGAAGCTGGAACAGCTGCGGGCCCTGTGGCTCGGCATGCACATCGCCCTCGATGTGGCGCGGGAAGTGCCGGGCCCCAGCGTGGATACACCTGAAGACTTGAAGCGCGTCGCCACGCTCCTGAAACGCTGAGCATGTCCAAACCTACTCGGGTCCTGTTCGTCTGCATGGGTAACATCTGCCGGTCTCCCACGGCGGAAGGCGCCTTCCGCAAGCTTCACCGGGAGCTGGCGCCGCAGCTGCGCATCGAAGCGGATTCCGCCGGCACCCATGCGTATCACATCGGCGAGCCGCCGGACATCCGTTCCCAGGCCGCAGCCCTGAAGCGCGGCGTGGACATCTCCCGCCACCGTGGGCGCCAGGCCACCTTCCAGGATTTCCACGAATTCGACTACGTGATCGCCATGGACAGCGACAACCTGCGGCGCCTGCAGGCCATCCGGCCCAAGGAAGCCCGCGGCCAACTGCGCCTGCTGCTGGAATATGCGCCGCAAGCCGGCGCCCTGGACGTGCCGGATCCCTACTACGGCGGTCCCGGCGGATTCGAGAGGGTCTTGGACCTCGTGGAGCAGGGCGGGCGGGGCCTGCTGGAAGACATCCGCAAGCATCACAAGCTCTAAAAAGAAGCCCGGCTTTCGCCGGGCTTCTCATCTCTACATCAGGGTAATCGCTTACTCGTGATGTTCGCCCGAAGGCGTATCGTTTCCGCCGTTCCCACCACCGTGATTCTCAGGTGCCGGTTCATGCCGGGGTATGGCATCCGGGATGCGGTAGGGATTGGGCATGGTGCGGTCATCGTGACCCGCCGCGCTCGGCTCGTGGTATTCCGGGCGGGGCTCGGAGGGCGCCGCCACGTGAGCGTGCTCATGCACATCGTGCGAGTGGCTATGGTCGCGCTCTTCGTGCTCGCCCGCCGTCAGGTCGCGATAGTACTGCTCACCCGGACGTGCCACGTTGCCACGGTTATCGTCGTTCGGGTCGTGGCCCTGCTGATCGTTGGCCGGGGTGCCCTGGCCGCCGTTCTCTCCGCCGGTACGCTCATCGAAACGACGGCGGCGGCCACCACGGCGACCGCGGCGGCGGCCACGGCGCACACCACCTTCGCCTTGACGCTCATGGCCTTCCTGGCCCGGCGCCTGCTGCGTGGCTTGCTGTTCGTGCTGGGCCTGCTCGCTCAAGACCGGCTGCTGGGTCTCCACCACGTGCTCTAGCGGATGCTCCATGGGTGCCGGAGCGGGCGTGGGCTGTGCCTGCGCCTGCTGCGGGGCCTGAGCGGGCTGCTGTTGCTGCTGCTGGGGACGGCGCTCCCGGTGCTCGTCACGGCCGCCACGCTGGTTGCGGTCATTGCGCTCCCGGCCCTGGCGTTCCGGACGGTCACCGCGCTCATGGCGGTCACGGCCCTGCTGGCCGCGATCGTTGCGCTCGCCGCGCTCTTCGCGCTTCGGGTTCTGTCCGCCGCCGGCCTGGCCTTGCTGGCGGTTGCGATCACGGTCACCGCGCTCGCCGCGCTCATCGCGGCTGCCGCGGTTGCGGTCCCGATCACGGCCACGGCCGCGATCCCGGTCGTTGCGATCGCGGCGCTGGAAGTCCTGGCGCGGAGCGCGAGGTTCGCGGGGGCTGCGCTCGGGGGTGCTGCGCTTCTTCTCGCCGGTGCCGAACAGGGCGTTCCACACGCGCACGAACAGCCCGGGACGGGCCTCCGCCTCGGGAGTGAATACCGGCGCCGGTATCGAGGGGTTGATGCCCTTGACGGCCGGGGCCTCGGCGGCCTCCTTGGCGCGCTCGGAGCTCGGCAGCGGTTCCGGTTCCGGCGCAGTCACCATCTTGTAGCTGGTGGTGGCGGCGCCCGGAGCGCGCGCCTCGTCGTCGCGGATGCGCTGGATGTCGTACTTGGGCATGTCCAGGTGCGGGTTCGGCACCAGCACCACGGACACGGAACAGCGCTTCTCGATCTCGGAGATGATGCCGCGCTTCTCGTTGAGCAGGAAGGTCGCCACG
>DASXYJ010000275.1:0-2884 GCA_036502565.1 Gammaproteobacteria bacterium | reverse complement strand
GGCTTGCTGCAAAGGCGGGTCGAAATACATGGATCCTGGTGAGCCTTTATGTCAAGAAAGCAAGCTAAGTCGATGCCCTGAATGGCTTTTTGCAATGCTATAGTTAAGTCCTGCTATCTGGGGAGATTGTGACATGCGCTGCCCTGTCCTGAGCTTAGGCTTAGCCGCCCTCTCGCTGTCTTTCGCGCTCCCCCTCTTCGCGGCGGATGCTCCCGCTGCCGCCTCCTCGATGGCCCCGACGCCGGTGACGCAAGCCGCCGCTCCTTCCGCTTCCACCCAGGCAGCGCCCAGTGCTGTCACGGCTGCTGCCGCTGAAGCCCCCGCCGCGAGCACGGCTCCCGCAGCCGCCTCGGCCGCTGCGGCGACCCCAGCAGAAGCTCCGGCTGCGGCGCCCGCCCCGGAACAGGCCCCCGCACCCGTCGCTCATGCGGCACCGGCCCCCGAGGCACAACCCGCCGGCAACAGCGTCCCCCTGCGCGGCATGAACATGGCCAACGTGGAGCACATCTTCGGCACGCCGGTGCAGAAGTATGACGCGGTGGGCAAGCCGCCTATCACCCGCTGGGACTATCCGTCCTACGTGGTGTACTTCGAATACAATATGGTCCTGCATACGGTGATGAAGAACTAAGCCCCACGGCTCCGTCACCGTCCGAACCACCTGCCGCGTGAGCGGTACCGCTGAAGAGAGCGGTACCTCACGCGGTTTGTTTTAGGGTCTTTAGATATGACTGCACGCTACAAACTGCCGCCGGAATGGGCTGCCCAGAGCGGCGTGATGCTCACCTGGCCCCGCTCCGATGTGGAGTGGAACCCGGATTACGCCTCCGCCGAGCGTTGCCACACCGCCATCGCCAAAGAGATCAGCCTGCGCGAGCCGGTGGTGATCACCTGCATGGACGCGGGCCACGCCGAGCGCATCCGCGGCTACGTGAAGGCCGCCGGCGGACGCGTGGACCGGCTGCACATCTTCAGCTTCCCCTCCAACGACGCCTGGGCTCGGGACCACGGCCCCATCACCGTGGAGAAGGACGGCAAGCAGGTGTTGCTGGACTTCATCTTCAACGGCTGGGGAGAGAAGTATCCCCACGAGAACGACAACCGCCTGAGCCGCCGCCTCTACGAGGCCGGCGCCTTCGGCAATATCCAGATGGAAAGCATCGAGCTGGTGCTGGAAGGCGGCAGCATCGAGGTGGATGGCGAAGGCACCCTGCTCACCACCGAGAGCTGTCTCTTGAACAAGAACCGCAATCCCAAGCTCAAGCGCGCCGAGATCGAGGCGCTGCTGCTGAAGTACCTGGGCGTGGACCGTATCCTTTGGTTGCAGCACGGCGCCATCGATGGCGACGACACCGACGGACACATCGACACCCTGGCACGGCTCTGCGACCCCAAGACCATCGCCTACCAGGCTTGTGAAGACGCCAGCGACCCCCATTACAAGGGTCTGAAGGCCATGGAAGAGGAACTGAAGGCCCTGCGCCGCAAGGACGGCGAGCCCTACAAGCTTGTCTCCCTGCCCTGGCCCCAGGCGGTCATCGACCATACCGGCCGCCGCCTGCCCGCCACCTACGCCAACTTCCTGATCGTGGACGGCGCGGTACTGGTACCGACCTATAATGATGCAGCGGACGCTCCGGCCCTGAAGGCGCTGGAAGGCTGCTTCCCTGGCCGCGAGATCGTGGGCGTGCCCTGCCGCTCCCTGATCCACCAATACGGCAGCCTGCATTGCGTCACGATGCAGTTCCCCCGCGGCGTAGTGCCGCAGAAGGCCTGAAGATGAGCGCGTCGAAATCCCTGAAGGTCGGCCTGGTGCAGCAGCGCTGCACGGAAGAGCGTGCCGCTAATCTGAAAGAGAGCATCAAGGGCATCCGCGAGGCGGCGTCCAAGGGCGCCAAGCTGGTGCTGCTGCAGGAACTGCACACGGGACCCTACTTCTGCCAGACGGAAGACACCAAGGTATTCGACCTCGCCGAGAGCATCCCAGGCCCCTCCACCCAGGAACTGGGTGCCGTGGCCAAGGAACTCGGCGTGGTGATCGTGGCTTCGCTGTTCGAGCGCCGTGCGCCGGGTCTCTATCACAACACCGCCGCGGTGCTGGAGAAAGACGGCACGCTGGCGGGCATCTACCGCAAGATGCACATCCCGGACGACCCGGCCTACTACGAGAAGTTCTACTTCACCCCCGGCGACATCGGCTTCCAGCCCATCCAGACCTCCGTCGGCAAGCTCGGCGTACTGGTGTGCTGGGACCAGTGGTATCCGGAAGGCGCGCGCATGATGGCGCTCGCCGGCGCGGACATGCTGCTCTACCCCACCGCTATCGGCTGGGTCTCGGCGGACGACAAGGCGGAACAAGGCCGCCAGCGGGACGCCTGGATCACCATCCAGCGCGCCCACGCCGTGGCCAACGGCCTGCCGGTATTGGTGTGCAATCGCATCGGCCATGAGAAGGATCCTTCCGGCGTCACCGACGGTATCGACTTCTGGGGCTCGAGCTTCGTGACCGGTCCCCAGGGCGAAATCCTGGCCCAGGCCGACAACTCTTCACCGACGGTGCTGGTGACGGACGTGGATCTGACCCGCTCCGAGGCCGTGCGCCGCATCTGGCCCTACCTCCGCGACCGTCGTATCGACGCTTACGGCGATCTCACGAAACGTTACCGGGATTGAGTTCCACTCCTACCCTCTAGATGTCCGCCGCTTCGCCCAACGTCCTCGCTCCAGCGAACCTAGACCTCGCGCGCCCCAGCCAGCACTGGGGCCGCCTGTATGGCAGCGCCACGGGCCTGGCCCTGGCGGAAGCGGCGCTACGCATGGAAGCGCCGTTGCTGGCAGTGACCCAGGGCGCCCGGGACGCGGAACGGCTCACCGCAGAGATCAG
>DASXYJ010000274.1:0-15946 GCA_036502565.1 Gammaproteobacteria bacterium | reverse complement strand
TACCGGTGAGCACCCTGGTGGCGGCCTGTGCCGCCAGCGTCCCGGCTACCGCACTCGTGGCCAGAGAGGGGATGAAGATCACGAGATAGCTGGCGAAGGCCACGGCGATGGCGGCGTTGGTGGCGACGATGGAGAGCCAGTAGATCCAGGCGATCTGGAAGCCGGCGAAGTCACCGAAGGCTTCGCGCGGATAAGCATAGGGGCCGCCGGCCTTGGGCAGGCGCCGCGAGAGGTTGCTGAACACCCAGGCCAGGAACAGGGCGCCGATGGTGCTCACGCTCCAGCCCATCAGGCTGTAGGCGCCGTAGGCCGCCATGGTGGCGGGCAGCAGGAACACGCCCGAACCCACCATGTTGCCGAGCACGATGGAGGTGGTGGTGGCGAGCCCCAGGCTGCGGCGGTCCGCGGTGACGGTTCCCTTGGCCATGCTGATACCCCTAGAAGAATCGGTCTGGATGAGCCACGCCGGGCGGCGCGGTTTGCCCGATGCTACTAAAAAAGACATAGTTCGGACAGGAAAATTCACAGGTATGGCGCAAATGTCATGCATCGCCCTGGTACGGGACGTGAGCCCCTCCCTGGAACGCTGCGAGCTCAGCTTCCAAGACCGCGTCAGCATCGACCTGGAGAAGGCGCGGGCCCAGCACCGGGCCTACGTGGACACCCTCACCGGGCTGGGTTGCCGCGTGGAGACCCTGCCCACGCTGCCGGAGAACCCCGATGCGGTGTTCGTAGAGGACACGGCGGTGGTGGTGGAAGAGCTGGCGGTGATCACCCGGCCCGGCGCCGAATCGCGCCGCGCGGAAGTGGACTCCAGCGCCGCGGCCCTGGCCCGCCATCGCAAGCTCGCCTATATAGAGGCGCCCGGCACCCTGGATGGCGGCGACGTGCTGGTGGTGGGGCACCATGTGTATGTGGGCCTCTCGGGCCGCAGCAGCAAGGACGGCGTGCGGCAGCTGCGTGAGCACCTCAAGCCCCACGGCTACACGGTGCAGGGCGTGGAGCTAACCGGTTGCCTGCACTTGAAGACCGCGGTCACCCAGGTCGCCGAGAAGACCCTGCTCATCAATCCCGCCTGGGCGGCCAAGTCCGTCTTCCAGGGCGTGGACTTCATCGACGTGGACATGAGCGAGCCGCCCGCCGCCAATGCGGTGCGCGTCGGCGACACCCTGATCTACCCTGAGTCCTTCCCCCGCACCCGGGAGCGCCTCGAGCGCAAGGGTCTGAAGCTGCGCATCGTGGATATGTCGGAGACCGAGAAAGCCGAGGGCGGCGTCACCTGCTGCAGCATCTTGTTGAAGGCGCCGCGAAATAAGCCGCGGCAGCCACGGGTCTTCAGTACATGAAAGCACTCCACGCCCTGGTCCAAACCATGAAGAAAGCCCTGCTCCTGAGCGTCCTCCTGTTGGCTGCCGGTGCCGGCATGCTGCTGCTGCGGGAGGGCGGTGGCTTCGCGCCGCTGGTGGCCGCCGCCGCCGGGGTGCCGGAGTCGATCATCGGCAAGGAGCCGGCGCCCGACTTCCCCGCGGGACTGGACTGGATCAACACCGGCGGCAAGCCCATCAGCATCAAGCAGCTGAAGGGCAAGGTGGTGCTGCTGGACTTCTGGACCTACGGCTGCATCAACTGCTTCCACATCATCCCTGATCTCAAGAAGCTGGAAGCCAAGTATCCCGACACGCTGGTGATCATCGGCGTGCATTCCGCCAAGTTCGAGACCGAGGGCAAGACCGCGCACATCGCCGCTGTGGTGCAGCGCTACGGCCTCGAGCACCCGGTGGTGAACGACCACGCCATGCAGGTGTGGGACGAGTTCGGCGCCCAGGGCTGGCCCACGCTCACGGTCATCGACCCCGCCGGCAACGTGGTGGGGCAGGTGTCCGGCGAGGGTCACTACGTGCTCATGGACAAGGTCATCGGCACCCTGGTGAGCGAGTTCGGGGCCAAGAAGCAGCTCGACACCAAGCCGCTGTGGTTCAAGGGCCTGCATGACAAGATGCCCGCCACGCAGCTGCTCTATCCCGGCAAGGTGCTGGCGGACGTGAAGGGCGGGCGGCTCTTCATCGCCGACTCGAACCACGACCGCATCGTGGTGACGACCCTGGACGGCAAGGTCACCCAGGTGATCGGCGACGGCAAGCCCGGCCTCAAGGACGGCGCCTTCGCCTCGGCCGAGTTCCACTATCCCCAGGGCCTGACCCTGGCGGAGGCAGATACGCTCTACGTGGCGGACACGGACAACAGCGCCCTGCGCCGCGTGGACCTGAAGAAGGGCAGCGTCACCACCGTGGCCGGCGACGGCAACCAGGCCTATATGGATGACGGCGAGGAGCCGGCGGCCAAGTCCGAGCTGAACACGCCTTGGGACGTGCTCTATCACGATGGCCTCGTCTACATCGCCATGGCCGGTCAGCACCAGCTCTGGACCTATGATCCCGCCAAACAGGAGCTGAAGCGCTTCGCCGGCTCCGGCCGCGAAGGCATCGACGACGGCGAGCTCTCGGAAGCAAGCTTCGCCCAGTCGAGCGGACTCAGCACCGACGGCAAGGAACTCTACGTGGCGGACCCGGAGGCGAGCGCCGTGCGGCAGGTGGACCTCTCCGGACATTTCGCGCGGGTGAAGACCCTGGTGGGCTTAGGCTTGTTCACCTTCGGCGATGTGGACGGCACCGGTGACACGGTGCGCCTGCAGCATGACCTCGGCGTCGCCTGGCACGACGGCCGCATCTACATCGCCGACACCTACAACGGCAAGATCAAGGTGCTGGATCCGTCCCGGGACTATGTCACCACCTTGGTGGGCGGCGATACCCTGGAAGAGCCGGGCGGTCTCAGCGTGGGCGGCGACACCCTCTATGTTGCCGACACCGATCACGGCCGCATCGTGAGCGTGGATCTCAAGACCGGGAAAACCACACCGTTGACGCTCACGGACCCCGACAAGAAACTCTAGAGGTTCAGGGCGCGGCAGACGCGCGCTTGTCGTAGTCCAGGTCGAAGTGACGCATCCCCGTTGGATCTGCATTGGGTGAGATCCGCACATTCACGAAGCCGCCACCGAAGCGCTTGCGGATGGCGTCCATGTAGTTGGTCACGGCCGGTTGCCCGTTGGCGAAACCTGCGATGTAGAAGTGGGTGCCGTGGGGACCGTTCACGTCCATCACCTGCACACCCGCCGGCGCCAGGCCTAATATCTCCTGGGCAGTGTTCTCACTCGCGGTGGCTCCGCTGATCACCTCGCCAATGCTCAAGGGATATACCGCCGTGGCGCGGCCCGCTATGAAGGTGACTACCAATACCGCCGCCGCTGCCGCGCCGAGTCCCACGCGCTTCCAGCGCTGTGAGCGCTCTTCACTTTCGTCACCGTCCTGAGTGAGGGTCTCGGCTTTCACCTCCAGGGCCTGTGCCAGCCGCGCCAGTACGTCCTCGGAAGGCTTGGAGCGGCCGTTCTCCAGCTTGGAGAGGTAGGACTGCTCGATCCCGGCCTTCTCCGCCAAGAGGGGTTGGGTCAGGCCGCGGGCCAGGCGCAGGGTACGCAGGTTCTCGTGGAAGGGCATGGGGCACCTCATGGTGGGATCGTGTTGCGAAGGATTCTGGTACCGGTCCCCAGGAATAGGAAGGGCGAAGACCATGAATCTCGCGTGAATAACGCGGGATAACCAGCACTTTTTAGGAATACACCCGGGCCGCTGGGCCGGAAAGGCCGGGATGGCCTTTCCGGCCTTTGGAATGGAGCGCCGTAGGCGCGATGCTAGACTCCTGTTATGTCTACTGCCCGTGATACCACCCGCATAGCGTCCCACAAGCTCAGCCTCTCCGAGGTGCTGGACTGGATGGTGGCGGACGGTATGGTCAGCGCCGAGAAGGCGCAGCTCCTATCCGGACTGGACGCGCGCGGCGCCTACAAGGACAAGCATCCGCTCATCATCCTGGGCAAGCGCGGCTGGAACGACGAGCGTCCGCCCAACCTGCCGCTCACCGTGGAGTCGCTCACCGCCTGGCTCGCGGCCCGCTGCGGACTGCCCTTCGCGCGCATCGATCCGTTGAAGCTGGACGTGCAGCGCATCACCAGCGTGGTGTCGCTGCCCTATGCCTCCCGTTACAACATCCTGCCGGTGGAGGTGACGCCCCGCGAAGTGGTGATCGCCACCGCCGAACCCTACGACCAGGAATGGGAGCGCGAGATCTCCCAGGTGCAGAAGAAGCAGATCCGCCGGGTCATCACCAACCCCGAGGACATCGCGCGCTACCTCGTCGAGTTCTACAGCATCTCCCGCTCGGTGCTGGGCGCCGAGAAGCAGAACGAAGGCTTGCCGGCGGGCGCCGGCATCCAGAACCTGGAGCAACTGATCGAGCTAGGCCGTTCCGGCAAGCTCGACTCCAACGACCAGCATATCGTCAGCATCGTGGACTGGCTGCTGCAGTACGCCTTCGACCAGCGCGCCAGCGACATCCACGTGGAGCCGCGCCGCGACCAGGGCCTGATCCGCTTCCGCATCGACGGTGTGCTGCAGCAGGTCTACCAGCTGCCGAGCGCGGTGCTGATGCCGGTCACCAGCCGCATCAAGATCCTGGCGCGCATGGACATCGCCGAGAAGCGCCGCCCCCAGGACGGCCGCATCAAGACCCGCACCCCGGACGGCACCGAAGTGGAACTGCGCCTCTCCACCATGCCCACCGCCTTCGGCGAGAAGCTGGTGATGCGCATCTTCGATCCCGCGGTGCTGCTCAAGGACTTCCGCGCGCTGGGCTTCACCGAGAGCGACCAGAAGCTCTGGGACGGCCTCATCGAGCAACCCCACGGCATCATCCTGGTGACCGGCCCCACCGGCTCCGGCAAGACCACCACGCTGTATTCCACGCTGAAGCAGGTGGCGAAGCCGGAAGTGAACGTGTGCACGGTGGAAGACCCCATCGAGTTGGTGGAGCCCGCCTTCAACCAGATGCAGGTACATCAGGGCATCGACCTCAGCTTCGCCTCCGGCGTGCGCACGCTGCTGCGCCAGGACCCGGACATCATCATGATCGGCGAGATCCGCGACGCCGAGACCGCCGACATGGCGGTGCAGGCGGCGCTCACCGGCCACCTGGTGTTCTCCACGCTGCACACCAACGACGCGCCGTCCTCGGTGAGCCGCCTCCTGGACCTCGGCGTGCAGCCCTTCCTCATCCAGTCCACGCTGCTCGGCATCATCGCCCAGCGCCTGGTGCGCACCCTCTGCAGCCACTGCAAGCGCGAGACCCAGGTCGACGACGCGCAATGGGACATGCTGGTCAGTCCCTGGAAGGCGCAGAAGCCGCGCAAGGTGTACGAGGCGGTCGGCTGCCTGGAGTGCCGCAACACCGGCTACAAGGGCCGTGTCGGCCTCTACGAGATGCTGCAGTTCACGCCCAAGCTCAAGCCCTATGTGCAGGAGCGCCTCGACCTGGACGCGATGCGCGAGGCGGCCTTCAAGGAAGGCATGAAGCCCTTGCGCCTGCGCGGCGCGCAGAAGGTGGCGGATGGCGTCACCACCCTCGAGGAAGTGATGCGCGTGGCGCCGCCGACGGCGGTCCAGCGCCCCTGATCCCGTGAGCCAATCGAACCCTGAGTCCGGCGTGAAGTTCGGGCCCTTGCAGGGTCTGTGGCTGCTCGCGGGTTACCTGGTGGGTCAGACGCTCGCGGCCTTCGGATGGGGCATATACGAGGGCTTCGAGGCGGCATCGCACCATCGCTCCATCCCGCAACCCAGTCCCATGGTCATGGCCTGGGAGACGCTGGCGGGTTTCCTGCTCTCGGCCGGGTGGGTTTTCCTCTATGTACGTCACCGCGCCAGGCCCCTGCTGTGGCGCGGTGGGCCCGATGGCATCGCCTGGTGCGCGCCGAAGTGGCGGGCCTACGGCGCCGCGCTGCTGGTCGCCTTACTCGCCATGCTGTTCAGCGGTCTCATGTTCGACCTGTTCCCGCCGGACCTGGCCAAGCTCACCGGACCCACCTCCAAGCTGCTGGCCGTGCCCGGCCTGCCGCGCTTCACTGTGATGTTCCTGGCCATGGTGGGCGCGCCGCTGGTGGAGGAGTTCACCTTCCGCGGCGCGCTGTTTGCGGCCCTGGCGCGGCGCTTCGGTGTGCGCGGGTCCGGGACCATCATCACCCTGGTGTTCGTGGCGCTGCACGCGCCGGATAAGCTCGGCTGGTGGCCGGGTTTCGTGGCGGTGGGGTTCCTGGGGGTGCTGCTGCTGGTGCTGCGCCTGCGCTACAGGTCACTGTGGCCAGGGATACTGGCGCACTGCCTCTACAACTCTTCGTTCTTCTTGTTGAGCTAGATGAGGATACGTGCAGCGGAGGAGAGCGCCGCCAGCAGGAATCCCATCAGGAAGCACAGGTAGGACCAGCGCAGGTAGCGGTACTTGTAGGCGTCGAGATAGTGGCCGATGCCGTAGATGTCCTCGCACATGGCTGCGTAGATGGCGCGGTCATCCTTCAGGAGCCCCGCCATCTCCTTGAGATAGCGCTCCTTGGACAGGTTGGCGAAGTGGCCGAAGAACATCAGGTTGAAGCGTGAGGGTCGCGGCGTACCCTCGGCCCAGGCGATGGTGCGGTGCTTGGGCAATACCGCGATGATGGCGAACAGCAGCGCCAGGGTGACGAAGGGCAGCAGCAACAGCACCGTGGTGCGATAACCCTTGTCATCGAAGTGGCTCAGGGCGAGGGTCAGCACGATGGAGGAGGCGGTGATGATGATGTTGGCCTTCACGTCTGCCATGGCGCTGAGCTGCACATGGTGGTTGCCGATCACGCCCAGGAAGTCGTCGGCGCTGCTGCGTCCCTCGATGCCGTCGAAAGCGGCGGTGGCAACGGCGGCCTCGCTCTCTCTGATGGGGGCTTGCTTCTTCATGGTCGGGATTCTTCGCACCGTGGGTTCCAAGGGGCGCATGTTAGTGTGGGTCATGCATGCGAGGCAATTCCATGGCAGCTGACTGGCGGAGACCGCTGTCAGCGGGGCTGCAGAGCCTGGGGCTTCGCCTGCCGGAGGGCGGGGAGGCGAAGCTGCTGCGCTATGTCGAACTGTTGGAGCGCTGGAACCAGGCCTACAACCTCACGGCGGTGCGCGACCCGGCCGAGATGGTGGCCAAGCATCTCTTGGATAGCCTCTCGGTGCTGCCCTTCGTCACCGAAGGCCCCGTGGCGGACGTGGGCACCGGCGCAGGGCTCCCCGGCATCCCCCTGGCGGTGGCACGGCCCGAGCTGCGCTTCACTCTCATAGATAGCAATGGCAAGAAGACCCGCTTCGTCACCCAGGCCATGGCGGAGTTGAAGCTCGCCAACGTGGAAGTGGTGCAGTCCCGTGCCGAGGCGCACCGCCCGGCCACGCCCTACGCACGGGTGCTGAGCCGTGCCTTCGCCTCCCTCGAAGATTTCGCGACCCTGGCCGGCGGCATGGCCGCCCCCGGCGGGCGGCTCCTGGCCATGAAGGGTACGGACCCGAAGGATGAGCTGGGCGCCATCCCCGCGGGATTCCGCGTGCTGAAAGTGCACCCCCTGAAGGTGCCGGGGCTGGATGCCGAGCGCTGCCTGGTGGAGCTGGAAAAGCAGGCGTAAACGGCCCGCAAACGTACTCGCCCGCGTTATAGTCCCCCTCCCGGTCCCGCATAACTACTACGACTCGTCCATGAGCAAGATCCTCGCGGTCACCAATCAAAAGGGCGGCGTCGGCAAGACGACGACGGCCATCAACCTGGCGGCATCCCTCGCCGCCACCAAGCGCCGGGTGCTGCTCATGGATCTCGATCCCCAGGGCAATGCCACCATGGGCAGCGGGGTCAACAAGCATGAGATCGAATACGGCGCCTACGAAGTGCTGATGGGCGAAGTGCCTGCAGCGAAAGCGGTCGTGAAAGTGGAGGCGGCGGGCTACGACCTGCTCCCCGGCAACGGCGACCTCACCGCGGCGGAAGTGAACCTGCTCACCACCGACAAGCGCGAGACCCGGTTGCGCGACGCGCTCCTGCCGCTGCGCCCCGACTACGACTACATCCTCATCGACTGCCCGCCGTCCCTGAACATGCTCACGCTCAACGCGCTCACCGCGGCGGACGGCGTGTTCATCCCCATGCAGTGCGAGTACTACGCGTTGGAGGGCCTCTCGGCGCTGGTGGCCACGGTGGAGCGCCTCAAGCAGACCGTGAACCCCAAGCTCGAGATCGAGGGCCTGCTGCGCACCATGTTCGATCCGCGCAATAACCTCGCCAACGAGGTCTCGGCCCAGCTCATCATGCATTTCGGCGACAAGGTGTACCGCACCTTGATCCCGCGCAATGTGCGGCTCGCCGAGGCCCCGAGCTTCGGCCTGCCGGCCTTGAAGCACGATTCCACCTCCCGCGGCGCGCTGGCCTACCTGGCGCTGGCCGGGGAGATGTTGCGACGCAGCGAGAAGCAGGCGCCCTCCCTGCAGTGAGGGTAAATGCGTCCGCCCCGGGCGCTTGCTGCTAGAATGCCCACCCTTTTTCGGAGCCTCCCTTAAGTGTCCACCAAGCGCAAAGGTCTCGGCCGCGGACTCGACGCCCTCCTGGGTGGCGAGGCAGCGCTCGCGCCGGTGCTCGCCGGCCAGCCCGGCGTGGATGGGGAGCTGCGCCAGATCCCGCTGGACCAGATGCAGCGCGGCAAGTACCAGCCGCGCCGGGACATGAAGGAAGAGGCGCTCAAGGAACTCGCCGACTCGATCAGGAAGCAGGGCGTGGTGCAGCCCATCGTGGTCCGCCCTCTGGGCGAGCGCCGTTTCGAGATCATCGCCGGCGAACGCCGCTGGCGCGCCGCCCAGATGGCGGGCCTGGAGACGGTGCCGGCGGTGGTACGCGACGTCCCGGACCGCACCGCCATCGCCATGGCGCTCATCGAGAACATCCAGCGCGCCGACCTGAATTCCCTCGAGGAAGCCGAGGCCATGCAGCGGCTCATCGCCGAGTTCAGCGTGACCCACCAGGAGGCCGCCGAGGCCGTGGGGCGCTCCCGCGCCGCCGTGACCAACCTGCTGCGCCTCCTGGAGCTCAGCCGCGAGGTCCAGGACCTGGTGCGCCAGGGGGCCCTGGAGATGGGGCATGCCCGGGCTTTGCTGGCCCTCAAGGGCCCGGCCCAGACCGAAGCCGCCCGCCGGGTGGTGGACCGGGGCCTCACGGTCCGGGACACCGAGAAACTGGTCCGCAACAAGCTCAAGGAAGCCGGCGATATCCACGCCAAGCCCGGCAAGAAGGCCGATCCGGACGTGAGCCGCCTGGAACGCAGCCTGACCGAGAAGCTGGGGGCCAAGGTGGTCATCGAGGGCAGCGGCAAGGGCGGCAAGCTGGTCATCCATTACTCAAGCCTGGACGAGCTGGACGGCATCCTGGCGCATATCAAGTAGCCGCCATATCTGTCGCAGGCCCTTGTTCTGAGGGCCGAATTTCCGATTATTTTGATTGAAGGTCCCCTCCGAGGCCGCTAGAATAGGCGGCTCACTGGAGCTTGGGGCCCAGGACGCCACCCGACCTACAGGCCGTCGTGGCTTTTTTGTTGTCCCACGGGGATTCGATGGCCGGCTATCTAGAAGCGGCGCGGCGAGGCGCCTTCCAGGTCGTGGGCTGGCAGTTCCTGGCTTCGCTGCTGGCGGGGATCCTCGGGACCCTGGCCGGCGGCCTGAAGACCGGCGAGTGGGCCTTCCTCGGCGGACTGACCGCCGCCCTGCCGAGCCTGCTGATGGCGGCGCGGGTGTTCGGCGGCAGGCCGGAGCGGGATCCCAAGCGCATGCTGAGCCGCCTGGTGCTCGGTGAGGCGTTCAAGTTCACGGCCACGGCGCTCATGTTCGCCGTCGCCATCAAGGTTCTGCACGCGGCGTTCCTGCCGCTGATGTTGGGTTTCATGGCTGCCCTGGCGGCCTACTGGGTCGGTTACTTAAAGAGCGGGATCGGACAGGAAAGATGAGCGAAGCTACCGAAACCACCGGCATCACTCCCAGCCAGTACATCCATCACCACCTGAGCTATTGGCAGGTCGGTCATGGCTTCTGGACCCTGGACGTCGACACCATCATCTTCTCGGTGGGCATGGGCGCCTTGCTGCTGCTCATCATGTGGCTGGTGGTGCGCAACGCCACCGCCGGCCAGCCCGGCAAGTGGCAGAGCTTCCTGGAGACGGTGCTCATGGGAGTCCATGACAACGTCAAGCAGGTGTTCCTGTTCGACAACCCCATCATCGCGCCGCTGGCCATCACCATCTTCATCTGGATCTGGGCCATGAACTTCATGGACATCGTGCCGGTGGACCTGTTCCCCCGCATCGCCCAGTTCATCGGCGTGCACGCCTTCCACGCGGACCCGGAGCAGGTCTACCTGAAGGTGGTCCCCACCAACGACATGAACATGACCTTCGGCCTGTCCCTGGGCGTGTTCGTGCTGACCATGTATTACAGCTTCGCCAAGAAGGGCATCCTCGGCTTCGGCAAGGAGTTCGTGACCCATCCCTTCGAGGGCCCGAACCTGCCCGCCAAGCTGATCCTGGTGATTCCCAACGTGGCGATGAACGTGGTGGAGACCGTCTCCAAGCCGCTGTCGCTGTCGCTGCGGTTGTTCGGCAACCTGTTCGCCGGCGAGATCCTCTTCATCTTGATTGCCATGCTGCCCTGGTGGGGCGGTTTCCTGACGCTCGGCTGGATGCTGTTCCACTTGCTGGTGATCACCATCCAGGCCTTCGTGTTCATGATGCTGAGCGTGGTCTACCTCAGCATGGCGCACACCACCCACGATTCGCACGCACATTGACCCATTCACTCAACCGCGATTTCTTGTAAGGAGATTTTCATGGATATCGTCACTTCCATCGCCAACGTCCAGGGCCTCACCGCGCTCGGCGTGTGCCTGATCTTCGGCATGGGCGCCTTCGGCACCGCCATCGGCTTCGGCATCCTGGGCGGCAAGTTCCTGGAAGGCTGCGCGCGCCAGCCCGAGCTCGGCGGCATGCTGCTGGGCCGCATGTTCCTGGTGGCGGGCCTGCTCGACGCCGTGGCCATGATCGGCATCGGCTTCGCGCTGTTCTTCGTGTTCTCCAACCCGTTCGTGGGTGCCGTGACTGCGGCCGCCGCGAATGCGGTGGCGAAGTAATCCGGCACGCTACTGACCGAGGATCACGCACGTGAACCTGAACGCCACCCTCTTAGTGGAAATGGTCGCCTTCTGTCTCTTCGTGTACATCACGATGAAGTGGATATGGCCGATCCTGGGCGACAAGATGGCCGCACGCGAGCAGAAGATCGCGGAAGGCCTGGCTGCGGGTGACCGTGGCCGCCAGGAACTGACCCAGGCCCATACCCAGGCCGGTGACATCCTGAAGGACGCCCGCGGCAAGGCCACGGACGCGGTGAACACCGCGAACCAGCAGGCCTCGCAGATCGTGGAAGCCGCCCGTAAGGAAGCCCAGGCCGAGCGCCAGCGCCAGGTGGAGGCCGCCAAGGCCGAGATCCAGCAGGAGCTGAACCGGGCCAAGGACGCGCTGCGTGGCGAGGTGGCGGGCATCGCCCTCACCGCCGCCCAGCGCATCATCGAGCGCGAGATCGACGCCAAGGCCCACAAGGCCCTGCTCGACGAGCTCGCCGGTCAGATCCACTGAGGTAGCCCATGGCCGAGAACCTGACCCTGGCACGTCCCTACGCCCGCGCGGTATTCGAGCTGGCGAACGAGAAGCGTGCGTTCGATGGCTGGAGCAAGACACTCGCCGTGCTGGCAGCCTTGGGCGCCGACGCCGGTGTGCAGGCCATGTTCGCCAGCCCCAAGGCCGCCCCCGCGGTGCGTGCCGAGGTGCTGGGGGAACTCGCGGCCAAAGCCGGCGCCAAGCTCGACCAGCAAGGCCGCAACTTCCTGCAGCTGCTGGCCGAGAACCGCCGCCTCACCCTCCTGCCAGAGATCGCCGCCGACTTCGAGCGCCTGCGCGCCGAAGCGGAGAACACCCTGGACGTGGAGCTCATCGCTGCCATGCCGGTGGGCGCCGCCGAGCAGAAGCTCATCAGCGAGGCGCTGCAGAAGAAGCTCGGCCGCAAGATCACGCTCAAGTATGTGGGAGACAAGACGCTCATCGGCGGCGCGGTGCTCCGTGCCGGTGACCTGGTCATCGATGGATCGGTGCGCGAGAGGCTCAGCCGTCTGACGGCTGAGCTCGTCCATTAACAGAATCAAAATCCGGATATACAGGACTTAGAGGTTCGACCATGCAACTCAATCCCTCCGAGATCAGCCAGCTCATCAAGCAGCGCATCGAGAAGTTCGATGGCGAGGCGGAAGCCCGCAACGTGGGCACCGTGGTGAGCGTGACCGACGGCATCGTGCGCGTGCACGGCCTGCAGGGCGCCCAGTACGGCGAGATGCTGGAGTTCCCCAAGAACACCTTCGGCCTGGCCTTGAACCTCGAGCGCGACTCGGTCGGCGCGGTGGTGCTGGGCGACTACAAGCACATCGTCGAAGGCGACGCGGTGAAGACCACCGGCCGCATCCTCGAGGTGCCGGTGGGCAAGGAGATGCTCGGCCGCGTGGTGAACTCGCTGGGCGAGCCCATCGACGGCAAGGGCCCCATCAACGCCAAGCTCAGTTCGCCCATCGAGAAGGTGGCGCCGGGCGTGATCGAGCGCAAGTCCGTGAGCCAACCGGTGCAGACCGGCCTCAAGGCCATCGACGCCATGGTGCCGGTCGGCCGCGGCCAGCGCGAGCTGATCATCGGCGACCGCCAGACCGGCAAGACCGCCGTGGCGGTGGACGCGATCATCAACCAGAAGGGCAAGGACCTGTTCTGCGTCTACGTGGCCATCGGCCAGAAGGCCTCTTCGATCGCCAACGTGGTGCGCAAGCTCGAGGAAGCCGGCGCCATGGCCTACACCGTGGTGGTGGCGGCCTCGGCCTCCGAGTCCGCGGCCATGCAGTACATCGCCCCCTACGCGGGCTGCGCCATGGGCGAGTACTTCCGCGACCGCGGCATGGACGCGCTGATCATCTATGACGACCTCACCAAGCAGGCCTGGGCCTACCGCCAGGTGTCGTTGCTGCTGCGCCGCCCGCCGGGCCGCGAAGCCTACCCCGGCGACGTGTTCTATCTGCACTCCCGCTTGCTGGAGCGCGCCGCGCGCGTGAACGCCGAGTACGTGGAGAAGTTCACCAAGGGCGAGGTCAAGGGCAAGACCGGTTCGCTGACCGCGCTGCCGATCATCGAGACGCAGGCCGGCGACGTGTCCGCGTTCGTGCCGACCAACGTGATCTCCATCACCGACGGCCAGATCTTCCTGGAGACCGACCTGTTCAACTCCGGTATCCGTCCGGCCATCAACGCCGGCATCTCGGTGTCGCGAGTCGGCGGCGCGGCCCAGACCAAGATCATCAAGAAGCTCGGCGGCGGCGTGCGCCTGGCGCTGGCCCAGTTCCGCGAGCTGGCGGCCTTCGCCCAGTTCGCCTCGGACCTGGATGAGGCCACCCGCAAGCAGCTCGACCGTGGCCGCCGCGTCGTGGAGCTGATGAAGCAGAAGCAGTACTCGCCGCTCAGCACCGCCGACATGGCGCTGTCCCTGTACGCCGCCAACGAGGGCTACCTGGACGACGTGGAAGCGAACAAGGTGGTGGCCTTCGAGGCCGCCATGCACAACTTCTTCGCCTCCAAGTTCGGCGCGCTGCGCGACAAGATCAACGTCGCGGGCGACTACGACAAGGAGATCGAGGCCGGCCTGAAGAAGGCGGTCGAGGAATTCAAGAAGACCCAGGTCTAACCAGAACGGGACGCACGATGGCTAGCCCCAAAGAGATCCGGACGCAGATCAAGAGCATCCGGAGCACGCAGAAGATCACCAAGGCCATGGAGATGGTCGCGGCGAGCAAGATGCGCAAGGTGCAGCAGCGCATGGCGGCCGCGCGCCCCTATGCCACCCGCATGCGCCAGGTGATCGGCCATCTCGCCAAGGCCAACCCCGAGTACCGCCATCCCTTCATGGTGGAGCGCGAGGTCAAGCGCGTCGGCTTCATCGTGATCTCCACCGACCGCGGCATGTGCGGCGGCCTGAACGTGAACCTCTTCAAGGCCAGCGTGGCGGCCGTTAAGGGCTGGCGCGAGAAGGGCGTGGAAGTGGAGTTCTGCGTGATCGGCGCCAAGGCCGTGGGCTTCTTCAAGCGCTACGGCGGCAAGGTGCTGGCCCAGGCCACCCATCTCGGCGACGCGCCGCACCTGGACGACCTCATCGGCACCGTCAAGGTGATGCTGGACGCTTACAAGGACGGCCAGATCGACCGGCTGTTCGTCGTGAACAACGTGTTCGTCAACACCATGGCGCAGAAGCCCACGGTGACCCAGCTACTCCCCACCCAGCCGGTGGAAGACAAGGAGTTGGCCGAGCACTGGGACTACCTGTACGAGCCGGAGGCACGCGAACTGCTGGACGGCGTGCTCGGTCGCTACGTGGAATCGCAGGTGTACCAGGGCGCGGTCGAGAACGCGGCCTGTGAGCAGGCGGCGCGCATGGTAGCCATGAAGTCCGCCACCGACAACGCCGGCGACATCATCAACGACCTGCAGCTCGTCTACAACAAGGCGCGCCAGGCCGGCATCACCAAGGAACTGTCCGAGATCGTGGGCGGCGCGGCCGCCATCGGCTAAGACCAAGAATCGCAAGTACTCAAAGAATCGGCATCGAGGATCACATCATGAGCTCTGGAAAGATCGTTCAAGTCATCGGCGCGGTGGTCGACGTGGAGTTTCCCCGCGACGCCATCCCGAGCATCTATGACGCGCTCACGCTCACCGAAGGCGGCCTCACCCTCGAGGTGCAGCAGCAGCTCGGCGACGGTGTGGTGCGCTGCATCGCCATGGGCGCCTCGGAAGGCCTGAAGCGCGGCCTCGAGGTCAAGAACACCGGCGCGCCTATCTCGGTGCCGGTGGGCCAGGCCACCCTCGGCCGCATCATGGACGTGCTGGGCAAGCCGGTGGACGAGCGCGGGCCGGTGAAGGGCGAGGCTTCCTGGGCTATCCACCGCAAGGCGCCTTCCTATGAAGAGCAGTCCGGTTCCACCGACCTCTTGGAGACCGGCATCAAGGTGATCGACCTGCTGTGTCCGTTCGCCAAGGGCGGCAAGGTCGGTCTGTTCGGCGGCGCCGGCGTGGGCAAGACCGTCAACATGATGGAGCTCATCAACAACATCGCCACCGAGCACTCGGGCCTCTCCGTGTTCGCCGGCGTGGGCGAGCGTACCCGCGAAGGCAACGACTTCTACCACGAGATGGCGGAATCCGGCGTGGTGGACCTGAAGGACCTGTCCAAGTCCAAGGTGGCGATGGTGTACGGCCAGATGAACGAGCCGCCGGGCAACCGCCTGCGCGTGGCGCTCACCGGCCTCACCATGGCCGAGTACTTCCGCGACGAAGGCCGCGACGTGCTCTTGTTCATCGACAACATCTACCGCTACACCCTGGCCGGCACCGAAGTGTCCGCGCTCTTGGGCCGCATGCCCTCCGCGGTGGGCTACCAGCCGACGCTGGCCGAAGAGATGGGCGTGCTGCAGGAACGCATCACTTCCACCAAGAAGGGCTCCATCACCTCCATCCAGGCGGTGTACGTGCCGGCGGACGACTTGACCGACCCGTCGCCCGCCACCACCTTCGCCCACCTGGACGCGACCGTGGTGCTGTCCCGCGACATCGCGGCGCTGGGCATCTACCCGGCGGTGGATCCGCTCGACTCCACCTCGCGCCAGGTGGACCCGAACGTGATCGGCCAGGAGCACTACGACGTGGCCCGCAGCGTGCAGGCCGTGCTGCAACGCTACAAGGAACTCAAGGACATCATTGCCATCCTCGGCATGGACGAGCTGTCCGAAGAGGACAAGGTGACGGTGTACCGGGCCCGCCGGATCGAGCGGTTCCTGTCCCAGAACACCTTCATGGCGGAGAAGTTCACCGGCCTGGCCGGCTCGTTCG
>DASXYJ010000273.1:0-7583 GCA_036502565.1 Gammaproteobacteria bacterium | reverse complement strand
GAACCAGCAAATTAGTGGCTGAGGCGTGCGTCGTCCGTGCGCCGTCCCACATTTCGCGGCATGTGCGCGGATGCACCGCGCTACCGGCTCTGCTTGTTTATGAAAGCGAGCAGGGCATAGAGTAAGTACAGGGAATCTTGCTTAGGGGTGAGCCACTTGCGATCTCAGGTCTTGATCGTCGGTCTCGTGGCGTGCTGCACCTGCGGCACCGCACGGGCGGACTTCCTGCCGCACACCATCGACTCGCTGCAGACCGCCCCCGTAGTCCAGCTCGCCTATACCTTCGGCGGCGAGAACCTGAATCGCGACAGCCTCGCCAAGAAGGACAGCGGCGGCACCACCTATCTCTCCGGCGAGGGCCTCGCCGCGGACGTGGGCATGCTGGAGCTGTTCGGCGATTCCGGTTTCGGCATGAAGCAGGAACTGGGCTATTGGGTCGAAGATCCTTTGATCGAGCACATCTTCGACTCGCAGGTGGTATCCGATTCCACGCTGTACTTCGACCATCCCTACGCCAACGCCTTGCTGCTGTATCATCGTGGCGATGCCGCCGTGGCCACGGGCGTCACCTATCATGCCTATGTGAGGCTCACCGGCACCGGTCAAGCCGACAACCAGGTGGACACACCGTTCCGGAACGCCTTCGGCTGGATCATCCAGTATCAGTTCAAGTGCGTGACCCTGCGCTTCACGGAGATCCGCTTCACCACCCGGGACGGCAAGACCACCATCAGCGGCAGCAACGTCGGCCTGTTCCTGACCTACGGCTGGTACTGAGACCCGCAGGGTTACCCCCTTGCTGGGCCAGGGGTCTGGGGCCGCTGCCTCCGTATATATAGAGAGGGCGGGGTAGGACTAGCTGAACAGCGGCCCCAGCTCGCTGAAGGCCAACAAATCCTCGGCCTTACCGTAGGTTCCCTGCACCAGCAGCTCACGGCTCGCGCGGCGGATGGTGGCGAAGGCCGCCTGGGTGAGGGTAGGTCCCACGCTCACCCGCGCCACGCCGAGTGCGCCCAGCTCCGCCGTGCTGGGAGCGCCGGGCATGGCCATGATGTTGAGCGGGCACGCGATCTGCTTCGCCAGCGTGGCGATGGTGTCCCGGTCGATGACGCCCGGCACGAACACGCAGTCCGCGCCGGCGGCGCGGTACGCCGCGGCGCGGCGCAGGGTCTCCGCGAGCCGGGATTCCGGCGCGCCCACGCCGAAGAGATACACGTCAGTGCGGGCATTGATCAGGAGCTCGCAGCCGGCAGTCCGCGCTGCCTCCCGCGCCGCCGCGATGCGTTCCGCCTGCTGTTGCGAGTCCAGCAGTTTCTGGCCGTCGCGACCGGGTGAGTCTTCGAGGTTGATGCCAGCCACGCCGAGCGCCAATACCGCCCGCACGGTATCGGCCACGTCGGTGGGGGTGCCGCTGCCGTAGCCGCCTTCGATGTCGGCGGTCACCGGCACCTGCACGCGGCGCACGATGCGGCCGATGACCGCGAGCATCTCGTCGCGCGTGAGCTTCTGCCCGTCCGGCAGGCCGTGGCTCCAGGAGATGCCGGCGCTGGTGGTGGCGATGGCCTTGGCGCCGGCCTGCTCCATGAGCCGCGCCGAGCCCGCATCCCAGGCATTGGGCAGCACCAGCGGGCGCGCCGCGTGCAGACGGCGGAACTCGGCGACCTTGCTCGACTGGGACGGCTGCATGTGCGCTCCTGGCTCGATGCGGGTAGATGCCGTGCATTAGGCCAGATGGGCCCTCCCGCGGCTATCAGAATCCTGCCCGGTAAGGGTTTTCCATATGCGGATATCCGGATATAGAGAGACCTGATTCGCGGAAATCCCGGCGCCACTCAAGCATCTTGTACTCCCGCGCCCCCGTATGCGCGGAGAAGACCGATCGCCTTGAGACGCTCCCTGAAGATCTCCTACATCACCCTCGGCGTGGGGGTCGTGATCCTGCTGGTCATCGCCGGCCTCGCGGCCTACGCCCACAGCGCCGCCTTCCACGCCAAGATGCAGACGTTGGCGAGCCGCGGCATGGGCATGCAGGTGAGCCTCGATGGCCCGCTGCACATCGGGCTGTTGCCGTCGCCCAACGTGACCCTCTACGACGTCAAGGTGCAGAACCGTGGCGTGGATGCGGGCTACGTGCAGAAGGCCTACGTCCGCTTCCGCTGGCTGCCGCTGCTGCGCCGAGACCCGGAGGTGGACAAGGTGGTGCTCGAGAACCCGCGCATCCTCATCAAGAAGGGCGCCGACGGCACCCTGGACCTGGTGCGCAGCACGCCGCCGGTGCATCTGCGCGCCCATGGCCCCATCGAAGTCAGCGTCACCGGCGGCACCGTCCGCTATGAGCAGACCAAGAGCAGCACGACCAAGACCAATGCCTGGGTGGAGGCGCGGGGCTGCGATGTCGCCGCGCATGAGATCTATTCCGAGAAGCCGGATGGACGCCGCGCCCTGGAGCGCCTGAGCTTCTCCGGCGCGGACATGAGCTGCAAGACCGTCACCGCCAGCAAGTTCACCGGCACCGACCTGAAGTTGCATGCGGTGGCGCCGGGCAAGGGCGTCTACGACATCAAGCCCATCACCCTGTTGGCCTTCGGTTCCCCGGCCGAAGCCAACTTCCACGCCCAGATGAGCGGCGACGACGAGAGCTACACCGCGGCCTTGAGCGTGCCCAACGTGCAGATCTCCCGCATCCTGGCGGACCTGGGGTTCCGCCCCATCGCCGATGGCCGCGTCGACCTCTCCGGCGACCTGGCCTACCGGGGCCGGTCCCACGCGGACCTGCTGAACAGCGTCACCGGCGGCGTGTCCTTCCATGGGACCGGCGTGACCCTACAGGGCTATGACCTGGACAAGGAGCTGACCCGCTTCGAGCGCACCCAGCGCTTCGACCTGGCGGATTTCCTGGGGCTGTTCGTGGCGGATGGCGCCGGGATACTCGCCACCAAAGGCTTCGACTACGGACAGCTCATCAAGGGAAGGCGCGGCGGCGTTAGCCACATCCACGAGGCCGTCGCGGACCTGGTGGTCGCAGAGGGCACGGTCCACACCCGGGACGTGGCCATGTCCACCGACACCCACCGCGTCGCTGCCCAGGGCAAGCTCGACCTCTCCACCGACGACTTCGACCACCTGACCATGGCGCTGGTGGATGCCAGGGGCTGCGTCATCGCCGAGGACCAGTTGGACGGGAGCATCCGCAAGCCCAAGATGAAGAAGCCCAACATCATCGCCACCGTGGCGGGGCCGGTGAAGCGCCTGGTCAAGAAGGGGCAGGACCTGTTCAGCAAGCAGGGTTGCAGCGTATTCTATGACGGCTCGGTGAAACCCTATTGAGGGAGAGAAGGGATCATGGATGCGGTGCTGCTATCGCGGATGCAGATGGCCTTCACGCTCAGCTTCCACATCCTGTTCCCGACCCTCACCATCGGCCTCGCGGTTTTCCTCGCGGTCCTGGAGAGCCTCTGGCTCAAGACCGGGGATGAGTTCTACCGGCGCCACTATCACTTCTGGGTGAAGCTCTTCGCCCTCACCTTCGGCGTGGGGGTGGTGTCAGGGGTGGTGCTGTCCTACGAGTTCGGCACCAACTTCGGGCGTTTCTCCGCCATCGCCGGCAGCGTGGTGGGGCCCCTCATGAGTTACGAGGTGCTCACCGCCTTCTTCATGGAAGCGGGCTTCCTCGGCATCATGCTGTTCGGCTGGAACCGCGTCGGCAAGCGCCTGCACTACACCGCCACGCTGTTGGTGTCCGCCGGCACCATCACTTCCGCGTTCTGGATCCTCTCCGCCAACTCCTGGATGCAGACACCCGCCGGCGCGGAGCTGCGGGACGGCGTGTTCTACCCCCTCGACTGGTGGCAGATCGTCTTCAACCCCTCGTTCCCGTACCGCCTGGTGCACATGCTGCTGGCGGCGCTCCTGAGTTCCAGCGTGTTCGTGGCGGGTGTCTCGGCGTTCCTCTGGCTGAAAGGCCCTGAGCCGCGCTTCGGCCGCTTCAGCTTCCGTTTCGCCATCGTCGCCGCGGCGATACTCGCGCCGCTGCAGATCGCGGCCGGCGACCAGCAGGGCCTGGTGGCCGAGAAGTACCAGCCCATCAAGGTCGCCGCCATCGAGGGCCACTGGCAGACCGGCGGGCACGCGCCGCTGGTGCTGTTCGGCTGGCCGGATGTGAAGACCCGCAGCAACAAATACTCCATCGAGTTGCCGGAGGCCGGCAGCCTGATCATCAAGCACTCGACGGACGGCGTGGTGGTGGGTCTCGACGCCGCCGATCCCAAGGACTGGCCGGCGGTGCCGGTGGTGTTCTGGGCCTTCCGCATCATGGTGGGCCTGGGGATGCTGATGCTGGCCTATGCCTGGCTCGGGGCCTGGTTCGTGAAGCGCCGCAAGGATGAGATACCACGCTGGTTCCTGAGGGCGGCGATGTGGATGGTCCCGGCGGGCTTCATCGCCACCGTGGCCGGCTGGTGGGTGGCCGAGACCGGCCGTCAGCCCTGGGTGGTGTACGGCATCCTGCGCACCGTCGACGTGGCCACGGAAGTCCCGGCGGGACAGGTGCTGTGGTCACTGCTCACCTTCATCGTGGCCTATACGGTGGTGATGACCGCTTACCTCTATTACCTGCTGAAGGTCATCCGCGGCGGGCCGGCCGCGGCCAAACCGCCGCAGCCTGCCGGCGGCAAGGCCGCTCCGGCGCGGCCGGCCTTCGGCGGCGTGGAGGACAAGCGATGAACCTGCTGCCGCTGGTCTGGGCCGGCATCATCGCCCTCGGCGTCGCCATCTACGTGGTGATGGACGGCTTCGATCTCGGCATCGGCATCCTGTTCCCCTTCGCCCGCAGCCACGGCCACCGCGACATCATGATGAACACCGTGGCGCCGGTGTGGGACGGCAACGAGACCTGGCTGGTGATGGGTGGCGTCGGGCTGTTCGCGGCCTTCCCTAGGGCTTATGCGATCCTGCTGCACGCGCTCTACATCCCGCTGATCCTGATGCTGGTGGCGCTCATCTTCCGGGGCATCTCCTTCGAGTTTCGCTTCAAGGCGCACACCAGCCGTTACCTCTGGGACGCGGCCTTCAGCGCGGGCTCCATGCTCACTGCACTCTGCCAGGGCATCACCTTGGGCGCGGTGGTGCAGGGCATCACGGTGGTGGACGGCCGCTACGCCGGCGGCCTGTTCGACTGGCTCACGCCCTTCAGCCTGTTCACGGGCTTCAGCGTGGTGGCGGGCTATGCACTGCTGGGATCGAGCTGGCTCATCATGAAGACCGAGGAGGATCTCCTCGACTGGTGCTATCGCATGGCGCGTCGCAGCCTGCTGCTGCTGCTCATCGCCGTCGCCGTCGTGAGCCTGTGGACCCCGTTCATGTCCCCGGCCATCCGCGAGCGCTGGTTCTCGCTGCCGAACTTCTACTATCTCTCCCAGGTACCGCTGGCCACGCTGCTGCTGGCGGCGGGCCTCTGGTATGCCTTGAAGCGCCGCCATGACTATGTGCCGTTCTACTGCAGCGTGGCGCTCTTCATGCTGGCCTACTTGGGCCTCATCATCAGCATCTGGCCCTACATCGTGCCCCGCGCGCTCAGCTTCGAGCAGGCGGCGGCCCCGGAATCCAGCCAGGTGTTCACGCTGGTGGGCTTCCTGATCGTCATCCCCGTCATCCTCACCTACACCATCGCCGGTTACTACATCTTCAGCGGCAAGGTGAAGGCGGGCGAGCACTACCATTGAAGCCGCTCAGCCCACGCTCGAGGTCCTGGCTCTGGTTCCTCGGCATCTACCTCGCGTCGCTGATGGTCTTCGCCCTGGTCACCGGGCTACTGCATCTCTTCGTCCACACTTGAGCTGATGACATAAGTTCCGGGATTTCGCGGCTTGTGAAGTGCGTTCCGGAACGCCGCGCTTGCCTGCATATACTGGGGCCATGACCACCGTCTTCGAACCCCACTGGGTGCTGTTGCACGACAGCATGATCGCCGACCTCAAGCCCGGCGACGTGCTGCGCCGCCGCAAGACCGGGGTCTGGCATCTCGGCGTCTGCTTCGGGCCTGACGAGGTGTTGCACAACAGCCCCGGCATCGGCGGCGGTGAGCGTGTCACGCCCTACAAGATCTTCGCCTGCGGCCGCGAGGTCTACGTGGCCCACTCCAACCCCGAGACCCGCGCCGCGGTGATGGAGCGCGCCTCCGGCATCCTGGCCCATCCGCACACCTATTCCTACGTGTGGCGCAACTGCGAGCATACCGTCTATGAGATCGTGGAAGGCGTAGCCCGCAGCCCCACGGTGAAGCTGATGGACACGGTGCTGACCTGCGCCACGGTGCTGGCCCTGGCCGGGCTGGCGTTCAGCTTCCGCAGGGAGATCGGCGCCGGCACCGGCAAGCTCATCCGGCGCTCCTGAGATGGGCGGCCGGCGTCCGGCACGCTATCGCGACGCCGTGGTGCCTCACATCTACGTGGACGGCGCCGCGCGCGGCATCGAGTTCTATGTGCGCGCCTTCAGCGCCGAGGAGCTGCTGCGGATAGCGCGGCCCGACGGCAAGATACTCCACGCGGAAGTCTCCATCGCCGGCTCGGTGGTCATGATCGGCGACCCGGACGGAAAGCTCTACGCGGAGCCGAAGGCCCTGGGCCGCACCACCGCCGGCCTGCACCTCTTCGTCGACGACAATGCTGCCTGGCTGCGCCGGGCCGTGGCGGCGGGCGCCCGGGTGATCCAGAGTCCCACCGATATGTTCTATGGCGCCAGCAGCGCGAGCCTGCAGGATCCTTTCGGCCACGTCTGGGTGTTGCTCACCTGGAAGGAAGACCTGAGCCCATCCGAGATGGAGCGCCGCGGCCGGGAATCCCTGGGCGGCTGATTCACCAGTTGTAGCGCAGGCCCAGCCAGGCTCCGCGTGGGCGCCCCGGCACCACTTCATCTTCCTTGCTGCTGCTGCCACCGGCGCGGAAGGCCACTAGGCCGCCCTGACCGTTTGGCGTTCCCGTCACGTCCGCACCGTCCTCGTGCGTCCGCATATGCGCTGTCCCGGAAGCATAGTGCTGCAGTCACGATCAGCAGCGTTTCCCGCGTGCGTGCATGTCTCATCGGAGATATCAGGCACGTGACTTTCATCGGGCGATCCCGACGTGCCGTGCCGGCAAGCAACTTAATTATCATCCGCACAGAGATACAAACGTTTATAAATCAAACGCTTATTGCGTGCTGTGTCACGGAAGCATTCTGCGCGCGGAGTAATTTCGTTCGAAACGAATAAGGACACCCCGATGCCGCCTCTCATCCCGATGCACACGTCAGATATCCATCGGCGTGCTACGGTCTGCTGCCTCTCGTTCCTCACGGTCCTGATCACCGGCCTCGCGCAAGCGGCACCCGCGCCGGCGGCCGCATCCTTCCCGACTCCGGCCCCGGCGCCCACCTCGGTATCCATCCCGCACAAGAGCGTCACCGGCGCGACGCTCAACTTCGCACCCAACGAGCCGCAAGGCCAGTGGCTGAGCCAGGCCCATGACTGGGCCAACACCCGCTACAGCGACCTGGACCAGATCAACGCCTCGAACGTGGCGCGGCTGCGGGTCGCGTGGAGCTTCTCC
>DASXYJ010000272.1:0-3526 GCA_036502565.1 Gammaproteobacteria bacterium | reverse complement strand
TACATCTACCGCAAGAAGGAACTGCGCGAGATCGACCGGCGCATCCGCTACCTGCAGAAGCGCATGCCGGACCTGAAGGTGGTGACGGAATCCCCGGCGGAACGTACCCGCGTGTTCTTCGGCGCCTGGGTGACGCTGGAGGACAGCGGCGGCGTGGAAGCGGAGTACCGCATCGTGGGCCCGGACGAGTTCGATCCCGCCAAGCACTGGATCAGCATGGATTCGCCCCTGGCCCGCGCGTTGATGAAGAAGGCCGTGGACGACGATGTGCAGGTGAAGCTGCCGGGGGGCATGGCTCACTACTTCATCGTGAAGGTGCGTTACACCGGCTAGGTCTTTTATGTAGCCCCGCATTACGGAAAGAACGCTGGCGATGCCGCGGCCTCAGGCGCATCATCGGACCATGAAACCCGATTCGAAACGACCCAATCCCGCCAGCGACGTCGGCCTCGATGAAGCCCTGGCCGGCACCTTCCCCGCCAGCGATCCCGTCTCGCCGCCCTCCCACGTGGAGGAAGAGAAGGAGAAACGCCGCCGCGTGCTGGAAGAGGACGCGGCGAACAAGCGCAAGGATGCGGCCGAGGAAGCACTCGACGAAGGCCTGCGGGAGACCTTCCCCGCCAGCGATCCGGTGGCCGTGCACGGCCGGCGCACGCCGGACGATGCAGGACGCCGCGCCGACCAGAAGACGACCGAGAAGAAAGACACCGCGAAGCGGAAGCCCTGACTTCGCCCTAGAAAAAGGAAATCCATGGCCGCCAAGAAGAGTTCCAACCTGGGTCCCAAGGTCCGCAAGCTGCTGGAGAAGGCACTGCTGGAAGCGCTGAAGCGCCACTACGGCAAGTCCGATTCCAGTCGCGCCAAGAAAAAGACGCCCGCCCGCAAGAAGAAGACGGGCAAGAAGAAGGTCGCCAAGAAGAGACCGGTCCGGCGCCGCAAACGCCGGGCTTGAAAGCCCGGGTCTCAGCACCCATCTAGGGCTCCGACTACTTCCGGAGCCTTGCATGTCTGAGCACGTACACGTCGCCTGCCCCGCCTGCGGGGCCAGCAACCGCCTGCCTGAAGCCCGCCTCGCCGATGCATCCAAATGCGGCAAGTGCGGTGCGGCGCTGTTCAGCGCCCACCCCATCCCTGTCACCGACGCGAACTTCGACAAGATCGTGGGCGGTACCGACTTGCCGGTGGTCGTGGACTGCTGGGCCAGCTGGTGCGGCCCCTGCATGCGCTTCGCGCCGGTATTCGAGGAGGCTGCCGCCACGCTGGAACCCGGGGTGCGGCTGGCCAAACTCGACACCGAAGCCAATCAGGCCACGGCGGCCAGGCTCGGCATCCGCAGCATCCCCACGCTCATCCTGTTCAAGGGCGGCAAGGAAGCGGCGCGCATCTCCGGCGCCATGCCGCTGGGGCCATTCCTTGAATGGGTCAAGCAGCACTCTTGATGTCATAGTTTCCAACGAAACTACTCGAAAAAGCGTCGCGAGCCGAAGCAGAGCGAGGCGTACGAGGTGAGCAGGAGGGAGTGCACTCTTATGTGCATGAGCGACTGCGAGTCCGAAGTGCAACGACGCTATGCGAGGCGCAGCAGCTTTTTCAGGGCTTGCCGTAACCCGGCCCCAGGATAACTTGGCCAGGCAGGGCGTTAGTCATCTTGCCCTCGCTCACTACCGGCACACCGTTCACCAGCACGTACTGCATGCCCACCGAGAAGCGGTTGGGGTCGTCGTAGGTGGCGACGTCGTGCAGCTCTGCCGGGTCGAACACCACCAGGTCCGCCCACATGCCGGTCTTCAATACGCCGCGGTCCTGCAGGTGTTCGCGCTGCGCCGCCAGTGAGGTGAACTTGCGGATGGCGTCTTCCAGGCTGAGCTTATGCTCCTGGTTCACGTACTTGGCCACGATGCGCGGGAAGGTGCCGTAGGCGCGGGGATGCGGGTGCTCCTCGCCCATGATGCCTTCCGGCGAGGTGCCGGAGGCGTCGTTGTCGATGGCTACCCAGGGCTGCTGCAGGATCAGCGCCACATCCGGCTCGGACATGCCGAACACCGCCACTTCCGTGGAGCCGTGGTCCTTCACCAGGAAGTCGCAGATGGTGTCGATGGCATCCTCGTGCCACTGCTTGGCGATCTCGTCGATGCGCATGCCCTGGTACTTGGCCATGCTCTTGTCGTTGGCGGCGGTGATGATGATGTCGTGGGGCCCTTCGATGGCCAGCCACTCATCGTCCCAACTGCCGTCCGGCGTGGTCATGTCGTGGCGGATCTTCGCCCGCGTCGCGGGGTCCCTGAGGCGCGCGATCATCTTCTCGTTGCCGCCGTCGTGGGCCCAGGGCGGGATGAAGGCGGAGAAGGAGTTCTCCCAGGCGGTGTACGCATAGGTATCCGAGGCGATGTCGAGTCCGGAAGCCCGTGCCGCCTCGATGCGCTTGATGACTTCCGGCGCCTTGCCCCAGTTCTGCTTGCCGGCGGCCTTGAGGTGGAAGATCTCCACCGGGATATGGGCTTCCTTGGCGATGCGGAAGGTCTCATCGAGGGCCGCGTATTCGGTGTTGCTCTCGCTGCGCATGTGGGTGGCGTAGATGCCGCCGTATTGCGAGGCGGTCTCAGCCAGGGCGATGAGCTCGGGAGTCTTGGCATAGGGTGCCGGCGGATATTGCAGCGCGGTGGACAGGCCCATGGCACCGGCGCGCATGGCGTCCGCGACCAGGCCCTGCATCTTCTTGAGTTCCTCCGGCGTCGGGTCCCGGTCCGCGTAGCCGATGACCATCTCGCGGATGGAGGCGGCGCCCACGTAACTCGCCAGGTTGATGCCCATGCCGCCCTTCTTCAGGCGCGCGAAGTAGCCGGGGAAATCCCGCCAATCCACCTTGATCTGGTAATGGTCGTAGCCCGGCTGGTTCTCCTTGATCATGGCGTCGTCGAGGGGTGCCGCCGACTCACCCTCGCCGGTGATCTCGGTGGTGATGCCCTGGAAGATCTTGGAAGGCACTCTCGCATCCACCAGCATGGACAGGTCCGACTGGCCCAGCATGTCGATGAAACCCGGCGCCACCGCGAGGCCGTGGGCGTCGATGACGCGCTTCGCCGAGGCGCCGCCGAGTCGGCCGATGGCCGCGACGTGCCCATCCTTGATGGCCACGTCACCTTCGTACCAGGGCGAGCCGGTGCCGTCATATATATGACCGTTCCTGATCAGCAGGTCGTAGCTGGCGGCAGGCGTCTCGGCGGAGGCGGTGACGGCCAGCAGCAGGCCTGACACCAGTGACATCACGGTGATACGCAGGGACATGCAGGTACCCCTCAGGTCTTGGTCTTGTTTCCGAACAGCTTGTCGAGTTCCGCCCGCGCCGGATCCGGCGTGGACTCGGCATCGAGGGCGCCGCCGAACAGCGCATCGAGTCGCGCGCGGGCGGCGTCCGCCGGCGTGCCGTCCTGGGGCGCATAGGCGTCCTGGCGCGGCTCCAGGTATTCGCAGAAGTTGGCCCGATCCTTCTCCTGCACGTGCTCGGCCCGCTCCTCGCGGCAGCCGT
>DASXYJ010000271.1:0-15273 GCA_036502565.1 Gammaproteobacteria bacterium | reverse complement strand
CCAGACCACCGCCATCGCCCCGCGCGAGCCGACCTACGTGGTGGGCGAGGGCGGCATGGCCTATATCCGCCTCGCGCCCACCACCGACACCGGCGCGCTGTCGGTGTTCGTGCCGGTCGGCGGCGACACCACCGAGCAGCTGCGCGCCTGGATGCGCCCGGCCGACCGCGACTGGATCCTGGTGGGCGTGGCCAGCGGCACCGCGGCCTTCGACAAGATCCACAACAACATGCAGTCGCTGCAGGGCGACGATCCGAACAGCGACATCTACCAGGATGGCCGCGTGGCGTTCTACGCCAAGGGCACCATCGGCGCCGGCTTCCTGCTGACCACCTCCTATGACTCCGCCAAGCAGGGCGGGGTGCTGAGCAACGGCCTGCAGCAGGCGGTGAACCCCAACACCTACTTCATGCTGTACGGCGACTCCGCGCAGCAGGGCTTCGACGCGTCCAGCTCGCAGAAGCTCTATATCAAGATCGAGCGCGGCCAGTTCTACGCCATGTTCGGCGACTTCGACACCGGCCTCACCGTGACCGAGCTGTCGCGCTACGACCGCATGTTCACCGGCGTGAAGAGCGCCTACCAGGGCGACAACCTCGGCTACACCGCCTTCGCCGCCCAGAACGACCAGGCCTTCGTGCAGGACGAGATCCAGGGCAACGGCACCTCGGGCCTCTACCACCTCTCGCACCAGCAGATCCTGATCAGCTCCGAGCGCATCAGCATCCAGGTGCGCGACCGCTACACCAACGCGGTGCTGTCCACCCAGCAGCTCACGCCGTTCGTGGACTACACCCTGGATTATTTCGGCGGCACCATCTACTTCAAGCAGCCGGTGCCGCCGCGCGACTCGAAGTTCAACCCCGAGTACATCGTGGCCGAGTATGAGGTCAGCACCGGCGCCTCCAACGCCGTGACCGGGGGTGGCCGCGTGTCGTTCAAGACCGCCGACAACAAGGTCGAAGTCGGCGTCACCGGCGTGAGCGAAGGCACCGGCGACGGCAACAACAAGCTGGCCGGTGCCGACCTGCGCGTGCAGGTGACCCCGAGCACGGTGCTCAAGGCTGAAGTGGCCCATACCGACAACGGCCCCAACGGCGCCGGCAGCACTGTCAGCGGCCTCAGCACCGTCAACCCGACCGGTGCGACCGTCACCACCGGCGGCATCAGCACCGCCAATGCCACCGGCAACGCCTTCAGCGTGGACCTCAAGACCCAGAGCGCGACGCTGGAGAACGACATCTATGCCAAGAACGAGGCCGGCACCTTCGGTCTCGGCCAGCAGAGCCTGGGCGATGCCGGGATGCTGCGCATCGGCGACGACACCAAGTACAACCTGACCAAGCACCTGGCCGTCACCGCCGATGTGATGCACCAGAAGTCGCTCACCGCCGAAGATACCAGCGACGTGGCCAGCAGCGGCCTGCTGTACAAGAGCGACAGTGGCAACACCCTCGGCGCCGGCCTGCAGCGCGCCCAGGACAGCTACCCGGTCGCCACCCCCACCGTGCTCGGCGGCTCCGCCCAGGGCGACTACACCACCAACCAGGTGTACGTGAACGGCAGCACCAACGTCACCGACAAGGTCGGGCTGCACGGCAACGTCCAGCACAGCATCAGCGGCCAGGCCGCCGACCCGCAGTACCCGAACCAGGTCGCTGCCGGCGTCGACTACAAGATCACGCAGAAGAGCAGCCTGTTCCTGGACGAGCAGGTGTCCTCCGGCGCCCAGTTCTCCGACCGCACCACCACCTTCGGTGCCAAGAGCCAGCCCTGGGATCACGCCGAAGTGGACAGCTCGGTGAGCAGCGAGGACACCGAGTACGGCCCGCGCCTGTTCTCCACCGTGGGCCTCACCCAGGGTTGGGAAGTGACCAAGAACCTGAGCCTGCAGGCCGGCTACAACCGCGTGGCCACCATCCACCAGCCCGACTATCCGGCCACCAGCCAGGACCAGATCACCGCGCCGGCCATCGGCACGCTCACCCAGGATTTCAACGCGGTGTTCGTGGGCGGCAGCTATCACGAGAAGGACTGGTCGGTGAACGGCCGCTTCGAGACCCTGAACTCGGACCAGCAGACCACCCGCAACCTGTTCCTGGGTTTCTACCGCGCGCTGTCCCAGGGCCAGGCCTTCAGCGCCAGCTTCCAGGGCTTCCACAGCCAGTACCAGCCGGGCGGCGCCAGCGATAGCGTCGACGCGCGCCTGGGCTACGCCTGGCGCCCCGAGGAGAGCCGCTGGTCCTGGCTGGAGCAGCTGGACTACATCTATGCCAACCAGCAGGGCCTCTCGGGCCTGCCGCAGTTCGCCACCGCCACCGGCGCCGCTGCCAGCCAGGAATCCGCCGGTGACCTGGCCAACGATCCGCAGACCGTGGCTGCCTACGGCCTCGACATGCGCAACTGGAAGCTGGTCGACAACCTGCAGCTGAACTACACCGTGCAGGACCGCTACCAGGTGTCCGGCTACTACGGCGCCAAGTACGCGCGCTTCGCCTTCGACACCGGCAGCTACACCGGCTACACCGACATCATCGGCGGCGAGTTGCGCTACGACATCAAGCCGAAGTGGGACGTGGGCTTCCTCGCCAGCCGCGAGCATTCCTATTCCGCCGGCACCGTGCAGTACAGCTACGGTGTGGAGACCGGCTGGCAGGCCGCCACCAACACCTGGGTGAGCCTGGGCTACAACTTCTCGGGCTTCTACGATCAGGACTTCACGGCCAACCACTACACCGCGAAGGGCATCTTCCTGCGCTTCCGCTTCAAGTTCGACCAGGACACGGTCAAGGACTGGGCGACCCGCGCGGCGGCGCCGGCGGTGCCGTGATGGAGAGGGCGCCTGGGGACAGGCGCTGGATTTTCGGTTGTGTGACTCTGGACGCCGCGGATGGACGCCCGGGGTCATCACAGCGGGGGTCGATGGCCGACACCATCGGCTCCCGCACTCTATTCGTTGCAGCCGGTGAAGCCAGTGCTCCCCGGCGGCAGCAGCCGGTGCCACCTATCGTGAGCACCGTCATGGGTTCAGGGGTTTGAAGGGGTCAGACATGGCTATCGCGAAAGAGCGTGCACCGGGTGCGAAGAAGAAGCCCCGCAGGCGTACTGCCGCCGTGGAGGCGATAGACAGCGCTGTGCCGCAGAAGAAGGTCCGCAAGGCACGTGCCTACGCCGTGCCGCAAGAAGACATGTTCGACCCGGGCAGCGTGGTATCGCCCCGCATCCAGCGCGACCAGGTGCCTCGCAGCAGCATGGTGCTCGCTCCCACCACGGGACAGAGCAAGCTGCTGATGGTCAGCGAGCCCGCTGGGCCGCAGCCCGTCTCGCGCCGCCATGATTGGCTCTTGCTCCTGGTGATCCTGTTGCTGGTGGTGGCCAGCTTCTGGGTGGGCCGTCTGAGCTATCGGCCCGCCGGCGCGCCCGTGGACTTCCAAGGCCCCGCTGCCGTTTCAAGCGCGGCTCCGGCCCCAGGCACGGCTCCGGTCGCAACCAGACCGGCGGCGACACCCGTCCCGGTCGCCACGCCCGCGCCTGCGGCCGTGATCAAGCCGAAGCCCCATGCCGTCTCGGCGCTGGTGGCATCCCTCGAGGCGCAGGTGGCCGCCCTGAGGCATGGATCCGGCACTGGCTTGCGGGAGGTGAGCGTGGGCACCAGCAGCCACGGTGGCCTGACCCTGAAGTTCGATCAGCCGGTGTCCTGGACCACCAAGGACAACGGCGGCCATGGCGAAGCGGAAGTGGACATCGCCGGCGTGCGCAACCTGGGGACTTTCCCCCGCAACCTGCCGCTGCCTCCCGGGGTGATGGTGATCCATGCCGGCATCACCGGCCCGGATACCCTGCGACTGTGGTTCACGCTGTTGCCGAACCTGAAGATCTTCTCGGCGCCCGATCGGGGTCCTTCGCAGACCCTGAACGTGTACTTCCGGGCCGACACCGAAGGCGGCGCAGCACCCACCGCTGCGCCCGCCCCAGGCACGCTGCCGCCTCCGGTCGGCCAGGGCTGAAGGACATGGCGACCACCAAGACCGCCACCCGCAAGACCACAGTGGAGTCCGCTACGCCGCGCCAGGCGGACATGACCCACAGTGACAGCATGCCCATCGTCACGCCCAGGACCAGCGGGCGTGCCCGCAAGACCGCCCTCGCGACGGTCGAGTCTGCGGCCATCCCTGTCGTCACCGAAGAAGTCTCGCCCCAGGGCAAGCGCCGTCGGCGTTGGGCGCTGCTGCTCCTGGTCCTGCTGTTGGTGGTGCTGGGCTTCTGGTTCTATCGTACGTTCTACCGCGCAGCGGGTGCGCCGGTGGACATCCAGCCGCCGATTCCGGCTCCGATCCACGCGGCGTCGCCGCCTCCGGCGGTCAGCATTCCGGCGCCTGCCGCCGCTACCGTGCTGGCCCAGCCTGCCGTGACCGCGGCCCCTGTGGTCGCGACGGCTCCTGCCGAGACCCTCGCGAGCCCGCCACCTGCCGCGCCGCCCACCAAGCTGCTGGAAGTGAGCGTCGGCACCAGTGTGCGCGGCGGCCTGACCATGAAGTTCGACCGCCCGGTGAACTGGAGCGTGCTCGGCAACGAGGGCCAGGGCAGCGTCGAGGTGGCGGTGCTCGGGGTGCGCGACCTCGGCACCTTCCCCCGCAACTTGCCGCTGCCTCCGGGTGTGAAGGTGATCCACGCCGGCATCATCGAACCCGACACCCTGCGCCTGAGTTTCACGCTGTTGCGTGGCGTGCGCGCCGTCACCGCGCCGGCCGATAGACCGGCGACGACGCTCAACATCTTCTTCCGCACCGCGCGTGAGATAGCTGCACTGCCCGCGCTGCCCCAGACCCTTCAGCCCAGCGGCGGTTGTGGTGTGGCGGCCGCGCCGCGTATCGCCAAGGCCATACAACTGCTGCAGGCCTCCCTGGACAAGGACTCGTCCTATGCGGAGGTGCGTATGGCACTGGCGATGCTGGCGACCTGTGGCGGCGACGGTGCCCGCGCCGAGCACTTGCTGGCCTCTGGTCCGCAGGGCGCCGGCGATCCGCAGTTGCAACTGGTGGCGGCGGATGCCGCGCTGCGCTTCGCCCGCGGCGATGCGGACGGCGCCATCCAGTTCCTCAAGTCCAATGCCGGTACGGCCAAGGCCAGCCCCGGCTACGCAGCGCTGATCGCGGACCTGCAGGCCGCCCGCTGATGCGGCTGCCGGGGCATCATCAGCGCCGCTTCCCCAGGGTCAGCATCTGATGGAGGCGGGCGGCATCGAAGGGTGCCCGCACCTTCACGTCGTTGTCGAAATACACGTAGATGTCCCGCTTGATGCGACGTGGCCTTGCGGGAGACACCGTGATCGCATCCTTGGGCTGTCGTCCTGACTGCCAGAGCCTGATGCGCTTCGCCCACCAGCGCAAGGAAGCGTCGTCGTAGCCGCTCTTGTACAGCTCCACTTCCCCATGCAGGCGCGCGTAGACGAAATCCGAGGTCAGGTCTTCGAAATAGGGCCATTTGCCGGCAGTGTCCGCGAACACGACGGCGACATCGTGCTGGCGCGCCTGCTCCACGAACTCCGGGACCTCGAAGCTGTGATGCCGCACCTCCATGGCATGGCGCAAGCGCCTGCGGGGCAGGGGACTGGGCAGGTCCGGTTCCACCCGGTCTGCGGCTGACGTCAGGCGCGCCGCCTGGGCGAAGCTACGCGGCAGCAGGCGGAAGAAGGCCTCGATGCGCTCCCGGTCGTACTTCAGGCTCGGCGGCAGCTGCCAGAGGAACGGTCCGAGTTTCTTGCGCAGATGCAGCACGCCCGAGGCGAAGAAGTTGGCCAGCAGGGGCTTGCTGTCCTGCAGGCGCCGCACGTGCGTGATGTAACGGTTGCCCTTCACGGAAAAGACGAAATCATCCGGTGTCTCCTCGTGCCAGGCTTGGTAGCTCTCAGGTCGTTGCAGCGAATAGAAGGAACCGTTGATCTCGATGGAGCGGAGCTGGCGGCTCGCATAGTGCAGTTCCAGGCGCTGGGCGAGTTTCTTCGGGTAGAAGACGCCGCGCCAGGGCGCGTAGCGCCAGCCGGAGATGCCGATGCGGGTCTCCGTCAAGATCCCTCCATATATGTCTGATCCGTTGCTTCACGCCACAGGCGGGGCGCTGCTTCGAGCGTAACTCATCCAATACAGATTTCTGTCGGCTGTTTCGCATCTCGCGACCGATGGGCTTGGGACAATCCAGACATGTACACATGAGGAGGCGGCCATGGCCCGTCGATATTCCAAGAGCGCAGGCAAGGACGTGGAGCGCGAGATGCGCGCCTTCAAGAAGGGCAAGCTGAAGAGCGGGCCGGGCGGCAAGGGTGGCACCGTGAAGTCGCGCAAGCAGGCCATCGCCATCGGCCTCTCGGAAGCCCGCAAGGAGGGCAAGAAGGTACCGAAGAAGGCCGGCGCCCGCCGCAAGAAGAAGGCTGGCGGTAGCCGCAAGAAGAAACGTACTTCCACCCGCTGACGCGAGGAGACCCTCATGGCAGGACGTCCTTATTGGAGCGGGCAGATCCGCATCTCCCTGGTGTCTTTCCCGGTGACCCTGCGTAGCGCGCTCAAGCGCGGCAGCCAGCTCCCCTTGCATGAGGTGGACCGTGAGAGCGGCGAGCGCATCCGCCACCTCAACGTGACCGAGAGCGGCAAGGAGGTCGAATACTCCGACATCATCCGCGCCTACGATTCCGACGGCGATCAGCAGGTGCTGCTGGAACCGGATGAGATCAAGGCCATTCGGCTCCCCTCCAGCGATGCCCTGGAACTCGGGGCATTCGTGGACGTGGCGGCCATCCCGGTGGAGCGTTACGAGCGCCCCTATTTCGTGCTGCCGGACGGCAAGGACGCGGAAGAGGTCTATGCCGTCATCCACCGGGCCTTGTCCGAGTCGGGCAAGGCCGGCATCGGCCAGATCACGCTACGCGGTCACGAGGAACTCTGCGCCGTACTCCCGGGCGAGGGCGGCCTGATGCTGGAGACCCTGCGCTATGACCGCGAGCTGCAGGACGGCGGAGACATCTTCCCGGACTTGAGCCGGCGCAAGCCCAAGAACGACTATGTGGAGCTGGCCGAGCAGCTGATCCGCAAAAACGCCACCCCGGCGGATTTTTCGGATTTCCATGACCGTTACCATGAAGCCCTGCTGGAACTCATCAAGGCCAAGCAGGCTCACCGCAAACCGAAGCTGCCGAAGGCCGCCAAACAGCCGGAGAAGGTGGTGGATTTCATGGATGCGCTGCGGCGCAGCCTGGATAAGCAGGGTGCCGGCGGCGGGCGGCGTCGTCATGCGTCCGCCAAGCCGCGCCGCAAGCGCAAGGCAGCCCGATGAAAGTCGCGGCCCGGCGACTCGGGGTCTACCGCGCTAAGCGTGATTTCCATAGGACCCCGGAACCCTCCGGCAAGGTAGGACGCCGCGCGGGCTACTCCTATCTCATCCAGAAACACGCGGCCCGGCGCCTGCATTACGACTTCCGCTTGGAACTCGACGGCGTGCTGAAGAGCTGGGCCGTGACCCGCGGCCCGAGTCTCGATCCCGCCGACAAGCGCCTCGCGGTGCACGTGGAGGACCATCCGCTCGCCTACGGCAAGTTCGAGGGCATCATCCCCCAGGGCGAGTATGGCGGCGGCACGGTGATGCTCTGGGACCGGGGCAGTTGGACACCGGTGGAGGACCCGCACCGGGGCCTCGCCAAGGGACACCTGAGCTTCGAGCTGCACGGCGAGCGTCTCAAGGGGCTCTGGCACCTGGTGCGCATGGGCGGCAAGGCTTCCGGCAAGAAGAAGGAGAACTGGCTGCTCATCAAGAGCCATGATGAGTATGCCAAGGAAGGCGAGGGCGACTACGCCGTCGAGCATGAGCAGAGCAGCGTGGTGAGCGAGCGCAGCATGGATGAGATCGCCCAAGGCCGCTCCAAGCGCTGGCATTCCAACAAGGCCAAAGCGAAGCCTGCTTCCAGACCCAAGGCCGTCGGCAGGCGCAAGACCGGCGGCCGCAAGCTCACGGCGCTGCCGGACTTCATCGCGCCCCAGCTCGCCACCCTGGCCGAGCATCCCCCCAAGGGCGACAACTGGGTCCATGAGATCAAGTTCGACGGCTATCGCCTGGAGGCGCATATCCAGGATGCGTCGGTGCGCCTCATCACCCGCGCCGGCAACGACTGGACCGACCGCTTCGGTTCGGTGGTCGAGGCCCTGTCCCGTCTAAAGGTCCGCAATGCCCTGTTGGATGGAGAAGTGGTGAACCGCTCGCCGGATGGTGACATGACTTTCCACGGCCTGCAGCAGGCGCTCAGCACCGGGGACCAGGCGCATCTGCATTACTACGTGTTCGACCTGCTGTTCCTGGATGGCGAGGACCTGCGGGCGCAGCCACTACTGGACCGCAAGACCACACTGCAGCGCCTGCTGCGGCGCGCACCGGCCCACATACACTACAGCGAGCACTTCCAGGCGCCCGGCGACCAGGTACTGGCCCACGCCTGCGACGTGGCACTGGAGGGTATCGTCTCCAAGCGTGCCGACCGGCCCTACCATTCGGGCCGGGACCTGGACTGGATCAAATCCAAGTGCGTCCATGAGCAGGAGATCGTGATCGGCGGCTACACCACCCAGCCCAAGCATCCGGGCACGCTCGCTGCCTTGCTCACGGGCTACTACCGTGACGGTGAACTCATATATTCCGGGAAGGTCGGCACCGGCTTCTCCCACGATGACGCCCGCCAGACCTTGAAACGGCTACAGCAGCTCAAGGCGCGCAGCAATCCCTTCGCATCCGTCCCCACCGATGCCCGGCGCGGCGCCTGCTGGGTGAAGCCGGAGCTGGTAGCGCAAGTCAATTTCTCCGAGTGGACTGCCGACGGGCGTATGCGCCATCCTTCTTTCCAGGGACTCCGGGAAGACAAACCCGCCGAAGAAGTGGTGCGGGAGAAGGAGAAGAAGTTGTCGGGAGCACGCGAGACCAAGCGACGCAAGAAGACAGCTGCGGCCCGCAAGGCGTCGCCGGCCAAGCCCGGCAAGCTGGAGATCGCCGGCGTCAGCCTGTCCCACCCCGAAAAGGTCCTGTATCCGGAGGACGGTGTCACCAAGCGGGATCTGGCGGAGTACTACCTCAAGGCGGCAGACCGCATCCTGCCTCACGTGGCGAACAGGCCCATCAGCCTGGTGCGTTGTCCTGGCGGCGTGGATCACAGCTGCTTCTTCCAGCGTCATGCCGGCGAAGTGGACTCGCCGCATCTCAAGCCGGTCAAGGTCGTGGGCCGCGGTGGTGGCGAGCCCTACATGAGCATCACCGATGTCGCGGGCCTGGTGGCACTGGTACAGATGGATGCCCTGGAGATACACGTCTGGGGTTCCCAGGCCAAGGCTCCGCTCAAGCCCGACCGGCTGGTGTTCGACCTCGACCCGGCGCCGGACGTGAAGTTCGCCACGGTGAAGAAGGCGGCTGTCACCCTGCGCGGCATGCTGAAGGAGCTCAAGCTCGAATCCTTCCTCAAGACCACCGGCGGCAAGGGCTTGCACGTGGTGGTACCCTTCGAGAAAGGCCCAGGCTGGGACGCGGTCAAGGAATTCTCGCGCGCCCTCTCCGGCACCCTGGTGCAACACGACCCCGCCCACTTCACCATCAACAGCCGCAAGGACGTGCGCGGCGGCAAGATCTTCGTGGACTACTTGCGCAACGGCCTCGGTGCCAGCGCCGTGGCGCCATATTCGGTGCGCGGCCGTCCCGGCGCGGCGGTGGCACTGCCCCTGCGTTGGGAGGAACTGGCGAAGCTCCGCTCTGCCTCCCAGTTCGGCATCCCCGAGACCCTGCGCCGTCTTCGCAGCGATCCCTGGGCACGCTTCTTCAAGGTGAAGCAGAAGCTCCCCCTCTAGGCAAGGTCCCGTCCCGGTCCTGTTCATGCTCTAATGGGCCCACTCGCCGTCCAGGGAGTGGGCATGTCTCCGGTCACCCTGTTCCTCGTCTGTCTCGCCGCCATCTTCCTCATCGGCACCTTCGGCGAAGTGGTGTTCACCCGCACCAAGGTCCCGGACGTGGTGTGGCTGATCCTGGTGGGGATATTGATCGGTCCGGTGCTGGGGATCGTGAGCCGCGAGACCCTGCTCAGCGTCGCCCCCTATTTCTCGGCAGTGACCCTGGTGCTGGTGCTGTTCGAAGGCGGTTCGCGGCTCGACATCGTGCAGCTGTATCGCGCCGCTGCGCGCTCGGTGCTGCTCTCCATACTTAGTTTCCTTTTCTCAGTCACCGCCGTCACCCTCATGAGCCGCATCATGGTGGAAGCGGGGCTCCTGCCGGGCTATTGGGACTGGCACCAGGAGCTCCTCATGGGGCTCATCGTGGGAGGCACCAGCCCTATCGTCATCCTTGCGGCCATCGCCCGGGCCGGTGTGCCGCCGGAAGCCGCCAACCTCATCAGCCTCGAGTCCGCGCTCAGCGACGTGCTCTGCATCGTGGGGGTCAGCTCCGTCATCGGCGTGTTCAAGAGCGGCATCTTGGGCGACGGCCCCTGGCTGGACCTGCTGCGTTCCTTCGGCCTCGGCATCCTGGTGGGTGTCGCCGGCGGCCTGCTCTGGCTGCTATTGCTGGAGTGGCTGAAGGAGAACGAGCACGCCTATCCCATCACGCTCTCGGCGCTGCTGCTGCTGTATGTGGTGGTGGAATCCGTCGGTGGCTCGGGGGCCCTGGGCGTACTGTCTTTCGCCGTGGTGGTAGGCAACGCCAGCCACATCGGCCGCAGCGTGAACATCGACCGGAACCTGCGGATGCACGATGACGTGCGGGGTTTCCACAGCCAGATGTTCTTCATCATCAAGTCATTCTTCTTCACCTTCGTCGGCGCCATGCTGGGCCCGCCCTGGGGGCTGGCTGCCGCGGGCGCCATCCTTGCGGCGGTGCTGCTGGTGGCACGTTATCCGGCGGCCTGGCTCGCCATGCTGAACTCATCGATGCAGCCCCGGCCGCGGCACATCGTGTTCATGAGCGTGCCGCGTGGCGTGGCGGCGGGCGTGCTGGCGACCCTGCCCCTGGCGTCGGGCCTGCCTGGCATGGCGGATCTTCCCACGGTGGTGTTCGCCTGCGTGGTGGGCACCATCCTGCTCTTCGCCACCGGCTTCCCCCTGGTCATGCGCGGTCCGCCACCGGACGGGCAGGGCGCGGCTCCCTGAACCCGGTTGCGGGCGCCGGTTGCGGGTGCAGGGGCCTGCTGTTCTAATGTGGCGGCCTCGCATAGGGAGTCCGCCATGTCCTTTCGCCGATATGTCCTCCTGTCCAGCCTCGCGCTCTCATTTACGCTGATCGCTTCATCGGCCTCAGGGGCTGAAGGGACCGACGGCGGCATCACTTCCTTATATAGCCAGCTGCAATGGCGCCTGGTGGGACCGTTCCGCGGTGGATGGTCCTCCATGGCGGAAGGCGTGCCTTCCCAACCCGACGTGTTCTACTTCGGCGCCGTGGACGGCGGCCTCTGGAAGAGCGTGGACGCGGGGCTCACCTGGAAACCCCAGTTCCAGCAGGGTGTGTCTATCTCCGTGGGCGCCCTGGCCATCGCCCCCAGCAACCCGGACATCATCTATATAGGTACCGGCCAGCCCGAGCAGTCCCGCTACGACGTGGTGGACGGCGACGGCATGTACCGCTCCGATGATGGCGGCGAGACCTGGAGATCCATCGGTCTCAAGGACACGCGCCACATCGGCCGCATCTGGGTCGACCCCAAGGACCCCAACGTGGTGGTGGTGGCCGCCTTGGGCCACGTGTTCGGGCCCAATGAACAGCGCGGCGTGTTCCGTAGCGAGGACGGCGGCACCCACTGGACCCGCACTCTATATATAGATGCGGATACCGGCGCAGTGGACCTGGCCACTGACCCCACCAGCCCCGGCGTGATGTTCGCCGCCACCTGGCAGGGCCGTTCCTGGCCCTGGCTCTCCTATTTCATGCCCCAGATCGGCCCCGGCAGCGGCATCTGGAAGTCCGGCGATGCCGGCAAGACCTGGACCCGGCTCGCCGGGCACGGCCTGCCGGAAGGCGCGCTGGGCCGTATCGGCCTCGCCCTGGCTCCCGGCAGCGGCGGCCAGCGCGTGTACGCGCTCGTCGAAGCCAAGGATGACGGCAAGGGCGGCCTGTACCGTTCCGATGACGGCGGCGCCGACTGGAAGGATATGGGCCACGGGGACCTGGTGAGCGGCTACTTCGAGCGCCTCACCGTGGACCCCAAGGACCATGACACCCTGTACGTGATGAACCGCTCCGTGGCCCAGTCCAAGGATGGCGGCAAGACCTTCAAGTGGTTCAAGGGCGCTCCCGGCGGCGACGACTACCACTTCCTGTGGATCAACCCCCAGGACGACAAGTACATGGTGGTTGCCAGCGACCAAGGCACCTCGGTCACCGTGGATGCCGGCAAGAGCTGGTCTCCCTGGTACAACCAGCCCACCGGCCAGTTCTATCACATAGCCACCGACAACCGTTTCCCGTATCACATCTACAGCGGCCAGCAGGACAGCGGCACCGTGGAGACCGAGAGCGCCAGCGACTTCGGTGAGATCAGCTTCCGCGACTGGCATCCAGCGGGCGGCGACGAACGCAGCTACGTGGTGCCGGACTCCGTGGACCCCGCCATCGTCTACGTGGGTGGCTTGGGCGGCCACATCAGCCGCTACGACGACCGCACCCATCAGGTGCAGAACATCAGCGCCACGCCCTTGGCGGGTTATGCGCGCCGTCCTACCACCGTGAAGGACCGCTACACCTGGTTCTATCCGGTGGTCACGGACCCGCGCAAGGGCCATACCCTCTACGTGGGCTCCCAGTATCTCTATAAGACCAGTGATGGCGGCATGCACTGGAACACCATCAGCGGCGACCTCACCGGGCCTGACTCGAAGAAGGCCAGCGGCTGTGACGGCGACAGCTTCACCCTGGAGCAGGCCCGTTACTGCGGCTTCGGCGCCATCTTCAGCATCGCGCCCTCGCCCATGAAGGAGGGTGTGATCTGGGTCGGTACCGATGACGGCCTGGTGCAACTCACCCGCGACGGCGGCAAGAGATGGCAGGACGTGACGCCCCCGGGCATGCCGTTCTACGGCCGCGTCAACCAGGTGGAAGCCTCCCCCACGGACCCCGGCACCGCCTATGTGGCCGTGGATATCCATCGCCAGGACAAGTTTCAGCCCTTCATCTTCAAGACCCATGACTACGGCGAGACCTGGGACGCAATCGTCGACGGCATACCTGCCGACCAGTTCGTCTACGTGGTGCGCCAGGATCCCAAGGACGCGCGGCTGCTGTATGCCGGGACCAACGCCGGCGTGTACGTGTCCTTCGACGAGGGCGACCACTGGCAGCCGCTGCAGGGCGGCTTGCCCAACGTGCGTGTCCGCGACCTCACGGTGCACGGGGATGACCTCCTCGCCGCCACCCACGGCCGCGGCATCTGGGCGCTGGACGACGTGGCGCCGCTGCGCCGCCTGGAAGCGGGCATCGCCCGCGAGTCCGCGCATCTCTTTGCTCCCGCCACCGCCGTGCGGGTGCGCCGCAACGAGAACAAGGACACGCCGCTGCCGCCGGAAGTCTCCGCCGCGCCGAACCCTCCCGAGGGTGCGATATTCGATTATTGGCTGGGCAATGACCTGACCGGCCCGGTGACCCTGGCGATCTACGACGCCCGCGGCCGCCTGGTGCGCAGCTACTCCAGCGATGCGCCGCCGCCGCGGCTCAAGACCGAGCCTTACTTCACCGATGCCTGGCTCGCCGTGCCCGAGAAGCTGGACGCCGCGGCCGGTGCGCATCGCTTCATATGGGACCTGCGCTATCCGCGCCCGCCGGCCCTGGAGTATGACTACTCCATCGCCGCGGTGTTCGAGAAGGGCGGCGCGATCCTGCCGCAGGGGCCACTGGTGCTGCCGGGCAACTACACCGTCAAGCTCAGTGCCGGCGGCAAGACCCTGAGCCAGCCGCTCAAGGTGACGTTGGATCCGCGTGTGCCGTCCCAGGCCGCCAAGAAAGCGCTGCCGCAGCAGATCGCCCTCGAGCAGCAGATGGATGCCGCCTTGGCCCGCAGCTTTGCCGCGCATGAGTCCCTGAAAGGCCTGCGCGATAACCTCGCCGCGCTGGAGCCGCAGCTCGGTACCGATGCAGACCTGCTGAAGCAGGTGCAGCAGCTGGACGCCAAGGCCGAGCAACTCGCGGACACCGCACCGAAGCACGCCAGCTTGGCCGCCATCAACGGTGCCATCGTGAGCCTGGTCAACGAAGTGGACGACGGCGATCGCTCGCCGCCGGCCCAGTATCACAAGTCCTTCGAGGAATACCGCAAGTCGCTGGATGCGGCGCTGCAGAACTGGGACGAGCTGCGCCTGCACGATCTCGCGGCCCTCAACGCGGCGCTCACCGCCAAGGGCCATCCCGAAGTGGAGATGGGCGCGCCATGAACACGCTCGCGCTGATCGTCGCCGCGCTGGTCGCGCTGCTGCACGTCTATATCCTGGTGCTGGAGATGTTCCTGTGGACCACGCCTTACGGACGGCGCGTGTTCCGCATGACCCCCGAGAATGCCGCCGCCACCAAGGTGCTGGCCGCCAACCAGGGCCTCTACAACGGCTTCCTGGCAGCGGGTCTGTTCTGGGGGCTGTGGCTGGGGAGCGGGGGTCGGGAGATCCGGCTGTTCTTCCTGCTCTGCGTGCTGGCCGCCGGGATCTATGGGGGTCTCACGGCGAGCCGGCGCATCCTGCTGGTACAGGGTCTGCCAGCCCTGCTGGGGGCATTGCTGACCTTATTAGCGAGCCCTGCCTGACCCCCTCTGGAATCAGGGGGTTAAGTCGGCATATCTATATATAGAGGGGGAGGGATGGTGGGCGGTACAGGGCTTGAACCTGTGACCTCTGCCGTGTGAAAGCAGCGCTCTACCAGCTGAGCTAACCGCCCATCGAAGGGAGCGCATTGTACGGACGAGGGCAGGGGCGGTCAAATGGGGTCCCCATGCTCACACGGCACTTCAGCTTGAGAGCCTAGGCATCGATTCCATTGACGATTTTCCTGGATCCGAACCCTGCGTCAGCATCCGCCATGGCGCTTCGAAACTTCGGCTACGAATAAAACGTCTGGGCAACTTCTGCTCATCTGCGTAGTCGTCTGGATAGTTAGTGGTCATCAGCGTGCGCTTGATGATGCGCGAAGTCATGGGAATCAATGCCCACAACGCCGAAGTTGAAGGATGACTTGCGTATCGGCGACTAAGTGTTGGTTGTAGAAGGGATTTAATTAAAAACACCTTCGCTG
>DASXYJ010000270.1:0-4268 GCA_036502565.1 Gammaproteobacteria bacterium | reverse complement strand
TCGGTTTTAGTCTCACTGTCAGGGATAGGAGCCTGGCATCAGTGGAAAAAGCTGATGCGATTAAATATTTGTCTCAAATAGATTCTTCTCCCTATGTCTACGTTAATCCTGATTGTCCGAGTGTTTCATATTTGATGGGTGAGATTGAATTCACGCATTTAAAGTATTTGTTTACTTACATGGGCGCCGGGTTATTATTGTTTCTAATTGGCATAGGTATTTTTTTCATAAGCCCTTAGCGAAAATCCCGCGACTCCTGTCGGATGTGTCCCAAGAGCGGCGTGTAGTCTTCCAGCTTCGAGGCGATGAGATGCAGCACGCCGTCTTGGCGCTGCACCTTGCCGGTCATGCAGAGCAGCTGCGAGCGCAGCAGCACGCGGCGCTGGCGCTCCACCAGCTTCGGCCAGACCACGGCGTTCACCTGGCCGGTCTCGTCTTCCAGCGTGGTGAAGATCACACCCTTGGCGCTTCCGGGGCGCTGGCGGTGGGTGACGATGCCGGCGATGCGCACCCGGGATTCGTCCGGCAGCGACCAGAGCTGCTCCGCCGTCACCACCTTCCGCTTGGCGAGCTGTTCCCGTAGCAGAGCCAGGGGATGCCTGCCTAAAGTGAATCCCACGCTGGCATAGTCCGCCACGATGTCCTGGCCTTCCGTGGGTCTCGCCAGGAGGGGATGGGCCTCGGTAGCGCTCACGGAACCCAGGCCCCAGGCTTCCTCGATGCCCAATGCCGCCCAGTAGCTCTGGTGGCGGTTGCCGGCGAGCTTCGCGAGGGCCCCCGCGGCGGCGAGCAGCTTGAAGGCCTTGCGGTCGAGTGCGGCGCGACGCGCCAGGTCCGGAACATCCTTGAACGCGGCTGCGCCGCGTGCCGCTTCGATGCGCCGGCCGATGTCCTCGTGCAGGCCGCCCACGCAATGCAGTCCCAGGCGTACCGCGGGCTGCCGCTTTCCCGAGTCCTGCAGGCTGGAATCCCATCCGCTCTGGTTCACGTCCACGGGCCGCACTTCCACGCCGTGGCGGCGCGCGTCCTGCACCAGCTGCGCCGGCGCGTAGAAACCCATGGGCTGGCTGTTGAGCAGGCCGCAGAGGAAGGCGGCGGGCTCGTGGTGCTTCAGCCAGGCGGAGGCGTAGGCCAGGAGCGCGAAGCTGGCGGAGTGGGATTCCGGGAAGCCGTATTCGCCGAAGCCCTGGATCTGCCTGAAGATGCGCTCGGCGAACTCGACGGAATAACCGTTCTTCATCAGGCCCATCTTGAGCTTGACCTCGAAGGGCCCAAGGCCGCCCTTGCGCTTCCAGGCGGCCATGGCGCGGCGCAGCTGGTCCGCCTCGCCGGCGCTGAACCCCGCGGCCACGATGGAGAGCTGCATCACCTGTTCCTGGAAGATGGGTATCCCCAAGGTCCGCTCCAGCACCGCTTCCACCGCCTTGCTGGGATAGGTGATGGCTTCCTTGCCGTTACGCCGGTTGAGATAGGGGTGCACCATGTCGCCCACGATGGGACCGGGCCGCACGATGGCCACCTGGATCACCAGGTCATAGAACTCCTTGGGCTTGAGGCGCGGCAGCATGGACATCTGGGCGCGGGATTCGATCTGGAAGGTGCCGATGGTGTCGGCCTTCTGCATCATGGCGTAGACCGCGGCATCCTCGGCTGGGATGGTGGCCAACGTGAGGGAGGAGCCGCGCACCCGATTCACTGAGTCCAGCATCCGCCGCAAGGCCGTGAGCATGCCCAACGCCAGCACGTCCACCTTGAGCAGGCCCACGGCGTCCAGGTCGTCCTTGTCCCACTGGATGACGGTGCGGTCTTCCATGCTGGCGTTCTCGATGGGCACCAGCCGGTCGAGAGGGGTATGGGAGATGACGAAGCCGCCCACGTGCTGGGAGAGATGCCGTGGGAACCCCAGCAGCGTGCCCACCAGTTCCGCCAGTTGCCCGAGCACCGGGCTCGTGGGATCGAGGCCCGCCTCCCGCAGCTTGGCGGCATCCACTTGCTTGCTGTCCCACCACTGGTAGACCTCCGAGAGGCGTTCCGCCTGGGTGAGGCTCAAGCCCAGCGCCCGGGCCACGTCCCGCACCGCGCTGCGGGGCCGGTAGCTGATGACCGTGGCGGCGATGGCGGTGCGTTCGCGGCCGTACTTGCGGTAGATGTACTGGATGACTTCCTCGCGCCGCTCGTGCTCGAAGTCCACGTCGATGTCCGGCGGCTCCTGGCGTTCCTTGGAGATGAAGCGCTCGAACAGCAGGTTGGAGCGGGCGGGATCCAGCTCGGTGATGCCGAGGCAGTAACACACCGCGGAGTTGGCGGCGGAACCGCGGCCCTGGCAGAGGATGCCCTGGGAGCGGGCGTAGCGCACCAGGTCATGCACCGTCAGGAAATAGGACTCGTATTGGAGCTCGCCGATGAGCCGCAGTTCATGCTCGATCTGGGTGCGGGCCTTCTCCGGCGCACCATCCGGCCAGCGCCCGACCGCGCCTTCCTCCGTGAGCACCCGCAGCCAGCTCCCGGGTGTGTGGTCCTCCGGCACCAGTTCCTTGGGGTACTGGTAGCGGATCTCATCGAGATCGAACCGGCAGCGCGCCGCGATCTCCAGGCTCGCGGCGAGCAATTCCGGTGGATAGAGCTTCGCCAGCCGCTCGCGGCGGCGCAGGTGCCGCTCGGCATTGGGGAAGAGCTGCGCGCGGGCTTCCAGCACCGACTTGCCGAGGCGGATGGCGGTGACGGTATCCTGCAGGTGGCGCCGTTCGCGCCCGTGCATGTGCACGTCCCCCGCCGCCACCAATGGCAGGCCGAGGGCCTGCGATCGTTCCAGCTTGGTGCCGTCGTCGCCTTCCAGATGCAGTTCCACCGCGGCCCAGGCGCGCTCCGGGAAAGTCTCGCGTACCCAAGTGGCGGTGCCCGCATCCGGCTCTGGAGCCGGTACCCAAAGCACCAGGCAATGAGGCAGGCCCGATGCGAAGTCGCCGCGGCCGAGCTTGTAAGAACCTTTCTCCGCTTGGCGCCGGCCGCGGGTGATGAGCTGGCAGAGGTCGCCATAGCCTGTCGCATCCATGGCCAGCACCACCAGATGAGTGCCGTCATCGAGACGGAACTCGCTGCCGATGATGAGCTTCAGGCCCGCTTCCTTGGCGGACACGTGGGCGCGCACCACCCCGGCCACGGAGCACTCGTCGGTGATGGCGAGGGCCTGGTAGCCCAGCTGCTTGGCGCGCTGCACCAGTTCCTGCGGATGGGAGGCGCCCCGCAGGAACGAGAAGTTGCTCAAGCAATGCAGTTCGGCGTAGTCCGGCGGATTCATGAGAAGAATCCATGCAGGAACCAGCGGCCTTCTGCATGGAACACCCACAGCAGGGCGCCGCGGCTGGAGACCGCCTGGTAGTAATCCCGGATCCAGGTCTCGCCATCCCACCAGCCGCCTTCGATGCGCTCTGGACCGCGGATGAGCTTCAGGGGCGCGCCGCGATGGCGCAGCGCTCCCGCCGTTTGTTCCAGCGGCAGCGGCTGGGCCAGGAGCTGGATGGGCCGGGTCGGCGGCAGGCGCGCGCCGGGAGAGGAGGTGCCGGGTTCCACTTGCCGCCAGGCCCTTTCCGGGCGCGCATCGGCGGTGGCAGCGAGGCCGAACACGCGGGCGTGGCCGAGCCGCGCCCGCAAGAGGTCCACCAGCTTCGCCAGGGATTCGCCCGGGCGGGGGTTCGCCTTCAGCAGGCCCTGGTTCGCCGCCGTGAAAGGCCGCAGCCGCCCGCTCAGGAGCTGCAGTTCATGCACCGGCGAGGTGAGCCGGCAGTCCGCCAGCTGCGCCTGCAGGAGCGCGTTCCAGCGCTTGGGATCGCGGCAAGGCTCGGCGCTGCCCACCGTCACGGTGGTAGAGGATTGGCGCCAGTGCTTGAACACCAGGCGCAGCTTGTCGGTGCCGGCATCGTAGGCGCGCAGCTCGCGGCAGAGCGCCGCCACCAGTTCCTCCATATGCGGCTGGAGATGGTCGAGGGAGGTGAATTCGCCGGGCAGTTCGCGGCTGAGGCGGCAGCGGCGCGGCGGCTGCCAGCTGGCGCGCGGGTCCGCCGCCAGCCCCAGGGCCTGATCCAGGGCGTGCAGAAGCTCCGGAGTGAAACGCTTTGCCACGCCGTCCCGTGGCAAGCGCAGCAGATCCCCGAGCTGCTTCAAGCCCAGGCGCTGGAAGGCGTCCTGGACCTGCGCAGGCCAGGCGAGGGCCCGCAGCGGCAGCTTGCCCAGCATGCCTCGCAACTCATCCAGGGAGGCGGCGGTGATCT
>DASXYJ010000269.1:0-9927 GCA_036502565.1 Gammaproteobacteria bacterium | reverse complement strand
GCGGCCGTGGAAGAAGTGTCCGGCCCCGGCCATCTCGATGATGCGCGGGGGCTTGGGCAGACCCCGCGCCCAGTCGAGCACCGCCTGGGGCGAGACCACGTCGTCCGCATCGCCCTGCACCAGCACCCAGGGGCAGGTGGGTAACACGATGCCCTTCGTATCGAAACGCTCCACCGCCGGCGCCACGGTGACGAGGCGCTGCACGGGACGCTGCGACTGCGCGCGCAGCGAGACGTAGGAACCGAAGGAGAAGCCGCCGAGCCAGAGCGGCAGGCCCGGATGCTGCGCCGTCAACCAGTCGATGGCGGCGAGCGCGTCGCCGGTCTCGCCGATACCGTCATCGAACTTGCCGGCACTCGCGCCCACGCCGCGGAAGTTGAAGCGTAGCGAGAGCGCGCCCATGTCGTTGAAGGCGCGCGCCAGCATGTAGGCGACCTTGTTCTGCATGGCACCGCCCTGCAGGGGATGCGGATGGCAGATCACGGCGATCGCCGTCGCTGCTCTCTCCGGATCATCCAGCAATCCCTCGATGTTCCCGGCGGGCCCGGAGAAGCTGCAAGGCGAGTTGTGACGTGCTTCGGCCATGATTTGACGGGGTTTAGGGGGTTAAAGCCGGCATGGGTGGGCCGGTATAATAGTCGTTTTCCCGCACACACTGCTCAAGGTCACGCCATGAACAAGACCATCGAACTGGAAGACAAGTACTGCGCCCACAACTACCACCCGCTGCCGGTGGTGCTGGTGCGCGGCGAAGGCGTGCACGTGTGGGACGACGCGGGCAACAAGTACCTGGACATGATGAGCGCCTACTCCGCCGTGAGCCACGGCCATGCGCACCCGAAGCTGGTGCAGGCGCTCACCGAGCAGGCCGGGAAGCTCGCCATCTGCTCGCGTGCCTTCCACAGCGAGAAGCTCGGCGCTTTCCTGAAGCGCCTCTGCGCCATGACCGGCATGGACATGGCGCTGCCCATGAACACCGGCGCCGAGGCCGTCGAGACCGCGCTCAAGGCCGCGCGCAAGTGGGCCTACAAGGTGAAGGGCGTGGCCGCGGACAAGGCCGAGATCATCGCCTGCACCGGCAACTTCCACGGTCGCACCATCGCCATCGTGGCCATGTCGAGCGAAGCGCAATACAAGGACGGCTTCGGCCCCTTCCCGGTTGGCATGAAGCTCATCCCCTACGGCGACGCGGATGCCCTCGAGAAGGCCATCACCCCGAACACCGCCGCCTTCCTGGTGGAACCCATCCAAGGCGAGGCCGGCATCGTGGTGCCGCCGGCGGGATTCTTGAAGAAGGCCGCCGAGATCTGCAAGAAGCACAAGGTCCTGCTCATCGCCGACGAGATCCAGACCGGCCTCGGCCGCACCGGCAAGCTCCTGGCCTGCCAGCACGAGGGCGTGCAGCCCGACGGCCTGATCCTGGGCAAGGCGCTGGGCGGCGGGCTCCTGCCGGTCTCGGCTTTCCTGGCCCGCAAGGACGTGATGGACGTGTTCCATCCGGGCGACCACGGCAGTACCTTCGGCGGCAACCCGCTGGCGGCCGCCGTCGGCCTGGAAGCGCTGCAGGTGCTGGAGGACGAGAAACTGGCGGCACGGTCCGCGGAGCTCGGCGCGCACCTGATGGACAAGCTCAGCACCTTGAAGAGCCCGCTCATCAAGAGCCTGCGCGGCAAGGGCCTGTTCGTCGGCATCGAGATCGACCCGAAGCAGGGGCGCGCTCGCGAAGTCTGCGAGCGGCTCATGGCCCACGGCATCTTGAGCAAGGAGACTCACGAGACCGTGGTGCGCCTGGCGCCGCCCTTGGTCATCACCCGCGAGCAGATCGACTGGTCGGTGGAGCGCATCGCAGAGGTGTTGAAGGACATGGCCCTCAAGGTCGCGTCCTGAGGCATCTGAGGATGGAAATGAAAAGGCCGGCACTAAGCCGGCCTTTTCATTTATGCAGCCTAGTTTAGAACCAGGCGGTGGCGGACATCGACCTGTCGGCGGAGAGTTCGATGAGCCCCTTGATGTGCCGGTAGATGTACCAGAGCCAGGTGGCTACGCACATCAGCCAGGCCAGCGGGATGCCGATGACGGTGATGAACAGCCCTACGCCGACGATGAAGCCGAGCACCGTGAACCAGAAGGTGCGGATCATCCAGCGGTGGTGGCTCGCCATGACCTCGCCGTAGTCGTCCTTCACCGCGTAGTTGATGATGAGGGCCACGATGCTGAGCAGGCCGGTGCAGGCGCCGACCAGATGCAGGATGTAGGTGATGATCACGATGGTCCGGCCGTTGTCGGAACTCATGCCCTTCTCCCCATGTTAGGACTCAACTGATTGTAGCGGCGATCCCGGGAAATTCGAGGCGTATGCGCCGGTTCTGTTTGCCCTTCTTCTCCACCTTGGTGATGAGCACCCGGCCGATCTCGCCGATGCGGGCCACGTGGGTGCCGCCACAGGGCTGCAGGTCGATGCCGTCCACCTGCACCAGCCGCACCTTGCCGGCGCCCCGGGGCGGCTGCACCGACAGGGTCTTGACCAGTTCCGGTTGCGCGTCCAACTCGGCGTCGGTGATCCAGCGGAAGGACACGGGCGCATCCCGCTGGATGAGGGCATCCAGCTTCTGCTGCACCTCGGCCTGGTCCGGGCTCTCCGGCAGGTCGAAGTCCAGGCGCCCATAGCCGTCGCCCACCGCGCCGCCGGTGACGGGGGCGATGATGACGGCCGAGAGCAGGTGCAGACAGGTGTGCATGCGCATGAGGCGGTGTCGCCGCTCCCAGTCTATGCGTCCCGTGAGACGGGTGCCTGGGGTGAGTTCGATGGTGGCATCCGCCAGCAGGTGTGTCACCATGTCGGGTTGCTCGCCTTTCTTGGTGTCGCTGACCTGGACCACGCGCCCGTCCGGCAGCCTGAGCGCACCGGTGTCGCCGGGCTGGCCACCGCCCTCCGGATAGAAGAGCGTGCGGTCCAGCACCACCCGTCCCGGCACGGCGGCGAGGACCTCCGCCTCGAAGGCCGTGGCGTAGGCGTCGTCCCGGAACAGCAGCTCGGTCACTTGCCGTCCTTCTTGAAATCCAGGGAGCAGGAGTTGATGCAGTAGCGCAGGCCCTCGGGGCCGGGGCCGTCCGGGAACACATGGCCGAGATGCGCGCCGCACTTGGCGCAGACCACCTCGGTGCGCTCCATGAGATGGCTGCGGTCGTGGTGCATCTCCACGTTCTGCTTGTCCGCAGGCGCGGTGAAGCTCGGCCAGCCGGAGCCGGAATCGTACTTGGTGCCGGAGTCGAACAGCGGATTGCCGCAGCTGGCGCAGCGGTACATGCCCTGCTCGTGGTTATCCACGTACTTGCCGGTGAAGGCGCGCTCGGTGCCCTTCTTGCGCATCACCGCGTACTGCTCGGGGCTGAGCTCCTTCTGCCACTCCGCGTCGGTCTTCCTGATCTTGTCCATGGGGTATACCTCTATATGACTGGATGCGGCCTCCCCGGCCGGTCTTCAAGACCGCCCGCGGCACCCGGCTATTACTGAAGTATGCGGGCAGTATGCCGCCAAAGGGCCGCCGGGCGGTTTCGGGCCACCCCCGGTTTTGGTACCCTAGGCGCCCTCTGAGCCCCTCTGAAAATACGTCCAAGGGAGACGAACCGATGCGGATCCGCGCATTCACCCTGGGCCTGGCCTTGGGCCTCACCGCCCTGGCCGCCCACGCCGACGGCGACGTCGCCAAGGGCAAGGTCGAGTCCTATACCTGCATCGGCTGCCACGGCATCCCGAACTACACCAACAACTACCCGACCTATCGGGTACCGAAGTTGGCCGGCCAGCACGCCGCTTACATCGTGCAGGCCCTCAAGGAATACAAGGCCGGCGACCGGGCCCACAACACCATGCACGCGCAGGCCTCGTCCCTGACGGACCAGCAGATGCAGGACATCGCCGCTTACTTCGAGAGCCTGGGCAAGGCTCAGGCTCCGCAGCAGTGAGGCACCCCATGAAGATGCATATCATCGCCCTCGCCGCACTGGCCTTCGCTGCCCCCGCCTTCGCCGACGGCAACGCCGCCGCCGGCAAGGACATCGCCACCAAGGTGTGCGCCGCGTGCCACAGCCTGAACGGCATCAGCAACAAGGGCCAGGACCCGCAGCCGCCGATCCTCGCCGGCCAGTACAAGGACTACATCATCCAGGCGCTGCACGAGTACAAGCTCAACCAGCGCAAGGGCTCGCCCATGAACGCCATGGTGGCCCCGCTCTCGGAGCAGGACATCAAGGACGTGGCCGAGTATTTCGCCGGCCTGCCCGGCCCCCTGGATAACTTGCCCCACGGCAAGTGAGCCTGGTCTGACCTCTCTATAGAGACGCCCCGCTGATGCGGGGCGTCTCGTTTTAGGACGTACCCATGGGAACACTCAGCGGAAAGCACATCGTCCTCACCGGCGCTTCCCAGGGCCTCGGCGCCGTGATGGCCCGCGCCCTGGCGGCGGAAGGCGCGGACTTGCTGCTGGCGGCCCGCTCCGCCGGCAAGCTCGAGGAAGTGGCCAGGAGCCTTCCGGCCGGAACCCGCGTGCTCACCCAGCCCACGGACGTGACCCTGGTCTCCGACCGCGGCTCGCTCGTGGCCCGGGCACGCAGCGAGTTCGGCCATATCGACGTGTTCATCAACAACGCCGGCGTCGAAGACCTGGGCATCTATGCCCAGCAGGACCCGGCGGTGTTGCAGCGCATCATCGAGACCAACCTGCTGGCGCCGATGCTGCTGGCCCGTGAGGTGCTACCGGAGATGCTGAAGCGCAAGAGTGGGCATCTCATCAACATCGCTTCGCTCGCCGGACGCACCGGCATGCCCTTCGGCGCCGCCTACTCCGGCAGCAAGGGCGGCCTTGCAGAATGGAGCATCTCGTTGGCCGCCGAGATCCGCGACAGCGGCGTGGCGGTGTCGGTGATCTGCCCCGGTTTCGTCGACGAGACGGGGATGTTCTCCCGCAAGCAGGCGCCGGCACCCCGTAGCGTGGGTGCTTCCCGGCCGGCGGACGTGGCCCAGGCGGTCTTGAAAGTACTTCGTACACGCAAGGTCGAGGTGGTGGTCTCCCCCAAGCCCATACGGCTGCTCATGGCGCTCAAGGCGCTATCCCCGGAAGCCGCCTTGGCGGTGGGCCGGCGCCTCGGTCTCATCGATTTCCTGCGCCGTATATCCACGCATGAGGACGCCGGGAGGTAGTTGTAAACACCGTCCACGGTGCTACACTTTTGGAAGTACACGACAAAGGCAAACCCGTCCGAAAGGCGGGGGCGCAAAGTCACCGGTCTAAGGGGTGCAAGCCCTACGATGGCGGGATTACCGAATGTGCCAACCCCTGTGTCTAGGCCCCTCCCTCTTGCCTAGACCGGCTTTCGGAACCCCTGACCCGTCATCAATAAAAGCTTGCACCCCTTTCTATTTGGGGTGCCGTGCGCATCCTGTTACCCTCGCGACTCGACACTAGAGCGAGCGGCCATGTCCGACGAACCTGCGATCCGAAACGTCTCCGACACCGCGCTGTGGGTGGCGGTGTTCCGTGCCCAGGAGAGCGAACGCCAGGATCCGCTGTTCTTCGATCCCTATGCCCGCGAGCTCGCCGGCGAACGCGGCGCCGAGATCGCGAAGCAGACGGGCATCCCCGCCTGGCCCATCGTGGTGCGCACGGTGGCCCTGGACGAGATGATCCTGAAGGCCGTGGAGGAAGACGGTTTCGACACGGTGCTCAATCTCGCTGCCGGCCTCGACACCCGCCCATACCGTCTGGCGCTGCCGGCCACGTTGCGCTGGATCGAGGTGGACCTGCCGGAGATCATCGAATACAAGCGCGAGAAGCTTAAAGACGCCAAGTGCTTCTGCCGCCTGGAACGCTACGCGGTGGACCTCGCCGATGCGGAGGCGCGCCGTGCGCTGTTCACCAAGGTCGGCGCCGCCGCCGACAAGGTGCTGGTGGTGACCGAAGGCCTGCTCATCTACCTCGACCCGGAGGCGGTGAAGTCCCTGGCGGCGGACCTGCATCAGCCGCCGGCCTTCAGACGCTGGCTCATGGATACCGCCTCACCGGCGCTGCTCAGGATGCTGACGCGCCAGGGCAACCTCAAGGCCGATCACAGCCTGCGCGGCAGCGCGGCGGTGCAGTTCAAGTTCGCGCCCGCGGAGCACACGGATTTCTTCCGTCCCTTCGGCTGGAAACCGGGCGAGTACCGGGACACGGCATGTGAGGCTCGGCGCCTGAAGCGCTTCGAGGTGCCGCTGTTCTACAAGCTGGTGGGCACAGTCATGAGCCTGCACCCGGGGATCCGGGCCAAGATGCGTACCTTCAGTGGCTTCGCGGCGCTGGAACGCGCCTGAAGCGTCAGTGTTCGATATCGCTTAGATAGTCCGTTCCGCCCAAGCCTTCCATCTGGTCTTCTATCCAATAGGCGCGTTTCTGCAGGCGCGCGGATGGATCGTTCACATCGTAGACATCAGGAGCCGGCAACGAGGCCGCCAGCAACGCCGCCTGCTGGCGGTTGAGGGCCGCGGGCGCCACGCCGAACAGCCTGCGCGAAGCCACGCCCACGCCGAACACCGCGTCATCCAGCTGCGCCACGTTGAGGTACATCTCGAGGATGCGGCGCTTGGACCATTCGGTCTCGATCAGCACCGTGAACCAGGCCTCCAGGCCCTTGCGCAGGTAGCTGCGGCCCGGCCATAGCCACAGGTTCTTGGCGGTCTGCTGGCTGATGGTGCTGCCGCCGCGCACACGCCTGTGCTTGGCGTTGTGCTCGAAGGCCGCGCCCATGGCGTCCCAGTCGAAGCCGTGGTGATAGGGGAACTGCTGGTCCTCCGCCGTCACCACCGCGAGGCGCATCACCGGCGCGATCTGCGCGTAGGGCGTCCAGTGGTAGCCGATGTCCGGCTTGCGGCCCTTCTCCATGAGGCTGATGTGCCGCTCCTGCATGAAGGCGGTGGTGGCGGGGTTCACCAGGCCGCGGAAACCCACGCCGAGCGCGGTGCCCGACACCCACAGCAGCAGCAGCACCAGACAGCGCCGGGCCAGGCGGTAGCGCAGCGTGGTCTTGTTCACGCCAGGCCCCGGCCGGTGAGCAGGTACACGGCGAAGCTCGGCAACCAGTGGCTGCCTTCATAGGTCTCCTCGCGGATCGCGGCGAGGCCCGCCTCGGCGTGCTCATCGGCGGCCGCATGCAGCGCGGCAAGGCGCGGGTCATCCGCCGACAGGCCGGCGGCGATGCCTTCCAGCATCCAGGCGCGGCTCAGGTTGAGGCCGTCCAGGTGCGCGAGCTTCGGATCCGTGGGATCGCGGCTCACGGCGGGATCCAGCCAGTGGCTCGCGCTGTGCGGCAGCTGCGGCAGGAGCTTGCCCAACCATGTGGCGAATTCAGGAGGCGGCATCAGGCGGCGCAGCAGGTCCGCTTCCGCCAGCACCGGCGAAAGGAAGTCCTGACCCGAGGGCTCGTAGGCCAGCGGACCGTCCACGTCGAAGCGGTGGAACTCGATGCCCTTGGCGCGCACCAGCTCCTGCATGGGTGCGTCGCCGCTGACGCGCGCCCAGTCATGCAGCAAGCCGAGCGCGAAGGCGCTCTGGGAATGTTCGCCGCTGCGGATGGGATACCAGAGCTTGGGCAGCCAGGTGCGGAAGCGCTCGCGCGCCACCGCTTCCAGCGGCGCGAGGGTGGTGTACCAGCGACGCGCTTCGGGCGTGCCCCACTCCTTCAGTTCCGCCGTGAGCTGCAGCAACCAGGCGAGGCCATAGGGCCGCTCCCAGGAGGCGCGATGCGGGCCGTCGAAATAACGGCATTCCTGGGCGACGTCCGCGGCATTCAGGCGCCCGTCGACGAAGCCACGGGCCGACTCGACGAATCCGCCCTCGGGCATGAGCCGCAGCAGGCGCACCAGCAGCCAGTAGTTGTGCACCGCCGAATGCCAGTCGTAGGCGCCCGAGAACACCGGATGCAGTTCCCGGGGCGCGGCCGCGTCTTGGTCGCCATCCATCAGGTGCTGGATGTGATTGGGATACTCCCGGCCCAGGTTGGCGAGCGCGATCTGCGCCATGCGCTCCAGGAAGGCCGGATCGGAGGAGGAAACTTTCATGTTGGGCGGGAGTCTACCGGGGGCGGCCCCCGCTTGGCGACGCCCCGCCGGACTGCCATGATGGGCCCCGAGCCGCGCCGGGATACCGGCCTTCCTCCATATCCATAGGGAACAGCACATGTCGAACAAGTCCTCCCTGCGCCGGGACGTGGGGCTCGTCGCCCTCACCATGACCGGCATCGGCTCCATCATCGGTTCGGGCTGGCTGTTCGGCGCCTCCAAGGCGGCGCGCCTGGCCGGCCCCGACGCCATCTGGGCCTGGGTCATCGGCGCGGTGATCATCCTGGTGATCGCCCTCACCTACGCCGAGCTCGGCGCCATGTTCCCGGAGTCCGGCGGCATGGTGCGCTTCGGCCTCTACACCCACGGTTCCCTGGTGGGGTCCATCGCCGCCTGGGCCGCCTGGCTCTCGGTGGTCTCGGTGATCCCGGTGGAGGCCTTCGCCTCGGTGCAGTACATGGCCTCCTGGCCCTGGGCATGGGCCAATCCCTGGGCGCATAACCTCTTCCTCGATGGGAAGGTGAGCGACACCGGTCTCGCCATCGGCGCGGTGCTGGTGGTGATCTACTTCCTGCTCAACTTCTGGAGCGTGAAGCTGTTCGCGCGCAGCAACACCGTCATCACCGCTTTCAAGCTCATCATCCCGGCGCTGACGGCGATCCTGCTCATCGCCTCCGGCTTCCATGCCGGGAACTTCGACGTCGGCACCCATGGCGGCGCGCATGTCACCGACATCGCCGCGGTGCTGACGGCCGTGGCCACGGCCGGCATCGTGTTCAGCTTCAACGGCTTCCAGAGCCCGGTGAACCTGGCGGGCGAATCCAAGAACCCCAGCCGTGACGTGCCCATCGCCGTGATCGGCTCCATCGTGATCTGCGCGGTCATCTACGTGTTGCTGCAGGTGGCCTTCCTGGGCGCGGTGCCCTCCGAGATGCTCGCCAAGGCCGGCTGGAGCGGCATCCAGTTCAGCTCGCCCTACGCTCAGCTGGCGCTGGCGGCGAACATCAACTTCCTGGCGATCCTGCTCTACGTGGACGCCTTCGTGAGCCCCAGCGGCACCGGCTCCACCTACACCGCCTCCAGCTCGCGCATGTTGTGGGGCATGGAGCGTAACGGCATCCTGCCGAAGATCTTCGGCAGCGTGCATCCGGTGTACGGCATCCCGCGCCCGGCCATGTGGCTGAACCTGGTGGTGGCTTTCATCTTCTTCTTCTGGTTCCGTGGCTGGGATACCGGTGCTGACGTCACCTCCGTGGCCTGCGTGCTCTCCTATCTCATCGGCCCGGTGAGCGTGGCGGTGCTGCGCAAGGTCGACCCGGACCGCGCGCGGCCCTTGAAGCTGCCGGCCCTGAAATGGATAGCAGGTGCCGCTTTCACCCTCGGCACCCTGGTGCTGTACTGGGCCAAGTGGCCTCTCACCGGAAGCGTACTCATCACGCTGTCGCCGGTACTGTTGCTTTGGGTCTACTACGAGTGGGTAGGTGGCTGGAAGGATTTCGGCCAGCATGTGCGCGGGGCGCTGTGGCTGGTAATCTACCTGCCGGGTGTGGCGTTGCTGTCCTACATCGGCAGTGCCCAGTTCGGCGGCATCGGCGTGCTGCCCTTCGGCTGGGACCTGCTCATCGTGGCGGTGTTCGGCGTGGTGTTCTATCTCTGGGGCCTGAAGAGCGGCTGGAAGACCGTGCATCTCGAGGCGAGCGACGCCACGCTACACTAGCCAAAGCTGCTGCGCTCGGCAGGGCGTTGTTGGGCTTCGGACTCGCAGTCGGTCATGCACACTAAGAGTGCACTCCTCCTGCTCGCCTCGCCCGCCTAGCCCTGCCTTCGCTCGCGAC